>JAHDDN010000121.1 GCA_020629335.1 Chitinophagales bacterium
TCCTTGACAGCCCAATTTTTGTATTTTTACGATTCTACTTCGTTATTTTTTCGTTCCGTAGCCCTGCTATGGGCCTCAAAAATGCCTTGTATAATCGCAAAAATACTACAACTTAACTGTCAGAAACTTATAAACTGAACCACTAAAGGATTTACCATTTTTTACGAATGCCTGAAAATTTGTGTAAATTTGACTAATTATGAAAGACAATGAGTTTATAAAATTGATTTTTGGCTTTAAAGTCAAGTACTTAAGACAACAACAAGGACTTTCTTATCAACAACTATCAAAACTATCTTCTTTATCTGTTTCCTATCTAAATGATATTGAAAAAGGGAAAAAGTACCCCAAAGTAGATAAAATAAGCACTTTAGCTAAAGCATTAGGGGTAGAATATGATGAGCTTGTTTCTCAAAAAGGAAACAAAAAGCTACAACCAATCATTGATTTAGTGAGTTCTGACTGGTTTAAGGCATTCCCAACAGAAGCATTTGGAATAGATTATTATAAATTATTTGAGCTATTTAGCACTGCCCCAGATAAAGTCAGTGCTTTCCTTAGTTCCGTTAATACCATCGCTCGTAATTATCAAATGAATAACGAACAGTTCTTTAGTGCCGTCCTAAGAGCCTATCAAGATTTACATAATAACTATTTTGAAAAGGTAGAAAAAGCAGTTAAGGATTTTAGAAAAGCCCACCAATTAGAAGGAAATCTAAAAGAAGGGGATAAGCATTTCGAGAAAATACTCTTAAATAAATATCAAGTAAAGATAGATTATGAAAAACTCCAATCGGATAGGGAAACAGCCAAAATTCGATCTTATTTTTCAGAAAAGAATCGTATCCTTTATATTAATAACAAGCTAAATTTTTCTCAAATCAATTTTGTCATAGGTAGAGAATTGTGCTTCCAGTTCATGGATTTAGAAGATCGTCCCTACATCACTAGTATGATGAAGTTTAAGACCTTTGAAAATCTGATGAGTAATTTTTACGCTTCCTACTTCGCAGCAGCCTTATTAATGCCTGAAGATCAAGTAGTGGAGGATATTCACAAGTTTTCCCAATTAAGTGAGTGGGACTCGAATGTTGTATTAAGTTGTCTAAAAAAATACAATGTTTCTCCAGAAATGTATCTGCATCGAATGACTAATATTTTGCCACATCATTTCCAAATAGAAGATCTATTTTTCTTGAAAATGCTAAGTAAGACCGATCTTAGAGGATATCGTATGACTAAAGAAATACATCTCAATCGGCTTCATAGCCCTTATGCCAATGAGCTAAGTGAACACTATTGTAGAAGATGGGTTGCCATTCAAATCCTAAAAAATCTCAGAGCTGTTAAACAAGTACATCCCGATCAACAAATGATAGCGGACGCCCAAATCTCTAGTTACTATCAGACCGATAATAGCTATCTGTGTATCTCTATGTCTAAACCCAATACCTTCAATCGAGAAGAAGGGGTTAGTCTGACCATAGGAATGAGAGTAGACGAAAAACTGATGAAATTATTCCCCTTTATTAATCATCCACAGTTTAAAAATCGCATTGTGAATACCACTTGTGAAAGGTGCGGGATTTTCGACTGTGAAGCAAGAGTTTATCCTCCAGTCATTATTGAAGAGCAACAAAGACAATCTAAAGTACGTAAACAACTAGAAGCTCTATAATGCAATATCGTTAATTATTATCTCAACAAATACAATAACTTGGGGCTTCCTCTTTCTAATTTTTTCATCGGACCGTAGGGGCGTTCCTATGTGTGCGCCCTCCGATGAAAAAATTAGAAAGAGTCGGGCTGTCCGTTCTTATGTGGCTGTTCGGCGGCTACTTCACTAAGGCATACTTGTCTGCCTTTCAGGCCAGCCTACGTCTGCCTAAGTTTCGTAAGCCACCTCTCGACGCCACATACCACTTCCATCCCTAAGCCAAATCAGGAATCATGCCACTATTTGAATGAAACTAATTCGTTATCTATAAATAATTAAAAAACAACAAGATAATTGATAATTGTTGCTAAATAGCTTATTTTTGATCTACATGTTTGAATGACTTATTTTAGTTGAGAAAGATTAGATTTTATAAGATGGTGATTGATAAAGATAAGCAACCTGAGATTCATATAAGCTCAAAGGTAGTTAATGAAGGGATCAATATCTTAATCAAAGACAATGGCATTGGTATTGCTGAAGATCAAAAAGAAAGCATCTTTGGCACCTTTAAGCGATTAAATTCCAAAGATAAATACGAAGGCTCTGGTTTAGGACTATCTCTCTGCCAAAAAATCGTCCAATTTTGGGATGGAGATATTAAGGTTGATTCAGAGTTAGGCAAAGGAACCACTTTTCAAATATTTATTCCGAATGAAGTGCTAGTTAATTGATTATTTTGCCCAAGGAGCTTTTTTGCTTAAGCAAGGGATGCTTAACTGTTCTCAAAAAATCTTTCCATCAGCTCATGTTCTTGATTATGGTAGGCATGATAAGGTTCTGACTGCCTTAATAAATACCATTTGACTCCTCTATTAGCTATTCTGGCTAATGACTTTTGAGCAGTAGGAGTAGATTCCGCTAATTTTTGGAAATAGCATTTTAAAGTGTTTGTTCTAAACTGAACAATATCATTTAATTCATGCCCATCTGCATAATAACCGCAGTGGAAATTCTTTTCGGCAAATGACTTTGGTGGAAAATCAATTTTACCAAGTCCAGATACTTCAAAGTTTTTATCTAAAAATTCTTGATAAGAAATACGACATTCATCACCTCCGCCAAGATTAAATATTCTTTGAGAGACCTTTTCTTTATGCTCAATAGCATTTACGAAAGCTCTGGCAGTATCCGCAGGAGAGCAAATTTCCATAGGGGTATCTAATGGCATGTGAAACATTAGTCCTGATACCTTATGATTTCCTACTCCCATTATGGCAGCTAATCTAAAGATACTCCAATTTATACCACTATTTTTTATAAGATGTTCTGCTTCAATCTTTGTGACAGCATATTCATCCCCCATACTAGGAATTAATGGGTCGTCCACCTTGATCCATGGACTTTTCAGTCGATCTCCATATACAGAAATCGAAGAGGAGTACATAAAATGGGCATTGGGAGAATATTTTTTTAGGCCCTCCAAAATATATTGAGTGCCTAATACATTTACTTGATAAGCCAACTCAGGCTTTTTATCTGCTAAAGGAGGAATAATAGCAGCTAAGTGAATGACCACATCCTTATCCATACAGGCTGTTCGGACACTATTGCCATCCCTTAAATCGCCAAATAATACATTAATTTTAGATTTATAAGGTGCGAATGCTTTTTGAGAAAGCTTGCTTCTACGGTCAAAAACGGTGATTTCATAATCATTAGAAGCACATAATTGGGCGAGTGCTTCTTTGCCTACTGCGCCTGAAGCGCCAGTTAATAAAACTCTTTTCTTCATAATTAATTAGTGTTGTGTTTTTTTAGCCATCTGAAGGGCTGCTATATAACCAAAAGTAAAAGAAGGACCTAAGGTACTGCCAGCACCAGGATAAGAATGTCCCATGACTGAAGCAGCTGAATTACCAATCGCGTATAAACCGTCAATGATGCTCTTATTTTCTTTTATTACTCTCGCATATTGATCAGTCATCAATCCACCTTTTGTACCAATATCTCCTGGATAAAAAGGGACGGCATAAAAAGGAGGTTTCAAAATAGGTTTTAAGCAAGGGTTTGGCAGATTGGTAGGATCACCATAGTATTGATCATAAGCACTATCCCCTCGATTAAAATCTAAATCTTTCCCATTTCTTGCAAAATCATTGAATCTCTCAATGGTATAATTGAGATTGGTAATAGGTACATTTATTTGACGTGCTAAATCCCTAAGGTTACTTGCTTTGAAAGCTAATTTGCGTTTATAATAGGCTTTCGGTATCGCTTGCCCTGCAGGAATTAGTCCAAAACTGAAATTTTTTCTGTTGTGTTGATCCATTATGAACCAGCATGGGATGTGTGAATGCTCCTCACTATGCTGTTTATAAATTTCGTGAACGATATCAACATAGGGGGCAGATTCATTGACAAACCTATGTCCATTTGCGTTGACAATGAGATTGGCAGGCAAAGAACGTTCTCCAACATGAAAGAAAGGCTTCCCGTCTAATTGTTGGCTAATCGGTCCCCACCAAGCATCTTCCATCAAATCCACTGCTGCTCCTAATCGAATGCCTTCTTGTATGGCATCACCCGTATTGCCTTCGCAGGCCATTGTCCATTCTGTACCTATGGGTGCTTGTTGATATTTTTGACGCATGGCGGCATTACGTGCGAATCCTCCAGCGGCCAGTACGACCCCTTTATTGGCTAAGATTTCGATGCTTGATCCATCCTTTTCTGCTAATGCGCCAATGACTCTATTATCTTTTGTTAGTAATTTCTTGAAAGGAGTCTGGAGCCATAATTGAATATCAAATGTTTGAAGGGCCATTCTCATTCGGGCCATTAAGCCTTGACCCAAGGTAAGGTATTGATCGCCTTGTAATTTATATTTTAAAGAGCGAGCTACCACCTTAAGTAATGTATTTCGCCCTTCATTGGTTCGACGAAATAGATTAAATTTTCTGTATTCAGGTATCGTAAGAGATATATTCATTGGAGCGTCAAAAAGGGAAGGTCTTAATTCGTGGGCGTGAACTCCTAGTGATTTTTTATTGATGGGCTTAGCCGAGATGGTTCGACCTTCCTTAAGTCCACCAGTTCTTTCGGGATAGTAGTCTGAATAATCCTTATCCCATTGGAAAGGGATTTGGCAATCTTGCTCTAAGAATTGAATCATTTTTACTGCTTGATGTACATATGCTTCTTGATTGACTTTTGGGCTTCTATTTCCGACAGTAGCTTGCATATAGCTGAGTGCTTTTTCAAAGGAATCCACCACATTATTCAAGCCCAGAAAACGGTGTTTCGGTATCCAAAGTCCTCCGCCTGATAAGGCCGTAGACCCACCAAAATAGGCTGTTTTTTCAATGACTAAGGCGCTCAGTCCCTGTCTTTTGGCCGCTAATGCCGTGGTCATAGCTCCTCCACCCGAGCCCACGATTAACACATCTACCTGGTATTTTTTCATTTCACTTTATTTCGTTACCCTTGCGTTTTCTGCAAAGATAATAACAAATTATTTTTGTATTTTGGGATTTTGCGTGAGGGATGGCAGCGGTATGTGGCGGCCATGCTGCGACTTAGGTAGCTTAGTGATGCGCAGGCTCCAATAAGAGACAAGCAGCACTTAGCGAACTTGGAGCAGTATAGCCACATAATAGCGAACAGCCCGACCCATTTATTTTTTGGCCATTGGGCGCACACATAGGTAGCGCCCCTACAAAATGGCCAAAAAATAAATGGGGCACGCCCAATTAAATAAATAAGGAATGAGGTTTTATATTTGTTTACTATTTATCTTGATAGCTTCAGCTTTATATGCTCAAGAAGAAGTAGAAAAAAAACGAGCATGGGTAGTAGGTGGATCCTTGACTGCTATTGTGCAGAAAAATTCTTATCCTTCTAGTTTTAATATTCCTACACCGCCGACTGTGGGAGGTATTTATTCTGGTTTTAATAGTGAATTTACTAGCTCTTACCTTTCAGTTTTGCCTTATATTGGTAGAAAATTAGGGGACAATTGGTTGATGGGATTAGAGTTGGGTTATGTGAGAAGAGGAATTAGTAGAGAGGTAATATCCGTTATTATAGTCCCACCTCCTCCTTTACCATCTCAAACGGAATATGCTCGTTTGAAGGAGGTTTCTAATGCATTTAGAATAGGTATTTTTGAACGATTTACTTTTAATCCTTCCCAAAAGTTTCAATTTTTTTCGCAATTTAATCTAGTTTATACCACTTCTGTTTATTATCAGGAACAAGTCAATATTCCTGATTTAGATGGAAGTGCTTCTTATATAGATATTGGAATTGATTTGGGGGCTAATTATCACTTTACAGAAAAATGGAGAGCAATGGTTTCAATAGGAACCTTATCTTATTATAATGGTTCTTGGGAATCAAGTGGAGGATTGGGGAATCATTTTAGCACATTTAGTTTTGATTTTGATCCTGCAAGAATACGAATTGGTTTGGAGTATTTATTTTAATGCTGTGTTGTGTCATTCTAAGCATTTATACTACAAAAGACAATAAATGTCAATAGTTAGCATTATTGAAGAGGTGAGTTTGACTTATTTTAGTTAAATTAGAGTACATTTTTCACACACTAATCATTTTTTATGAAATTTTTTGGAGTATTAGCTGTTATCTTAACGAGTTATTTTTTCTATTCTTGTTCTCCTTCAGTAGATGACGACGATATTATTTATAATGAACAAGTAGATAGCTTGGCGGTCATCATATTGAATGTGACGAATATTGAAGAATTTGAAGGAGGAATGAATATTGCCTTATATGATTCTAAGAACAGTTTTGAAACGGATATTTCCAGTCGATTGACAGAGAATGAGTATGCATTTGAGTATCCAGATGTTACGACTTCCTCTTTAAGTGTTACATTTGAGGATGTGGTGGCAGGCGATTATGCCTTTTCTATTTATCATGATGAGGATGGGGATCGGGAAATGGATTTAGTAGCTGGTTTATTCCCTAAAGAGCCATATGGCTTTTCCAATAACTATAGGCCGACTTTTAGTGCTCCAGATTTTGAAGACTGTGATTTTAGGGTTAATTATTATGATAGCTTAGTGGTAGAAATTAATTTGATTCAGCCTTAGTTGGAGGATTGATACAAGGGATGTGAAAAGAGAAGCTAGAGCCGACGCCTACTTCAGAAGTAACTTGAATAGCCGAATCATATTTTTCTACGATCTTCACACAGCTTGATAATCCTATGCCTTGCTCCTGTGTTTTTAGTAGAATTTCCCCATGTTGCTGAATTAGTTTTTTATTGAGACCAATCAAAGCATTTTCAATAGAACTGACACTATCTACATTAGTACAATTATCAGTGCCATGAGCTTTCAGGATAGGTAATATAGTTTTTTTACGTTTAAGAGCGGTCAGTGCTTGCTTGGCTAAAATGGTTAAGCCCTCTATTTGTTGCGGGCTTAATTGTCGCGCCTTATAATCAACGACACAAAAAGACCCAAGCGTATCATTATTCTCGTCGTTTAGAGGAATGCCAGCATAGAATTTTACTGAAGGTTCATTTGTAACAAGCGCTAAGTCTTTAGTTCTCTTATCCTTGCTCGTATCATTAATTATAAGAGCTTCGTTTTTGAAAAGGGTATATTGACAAAAAGATTCTTTAGATGGGATTGTATCAAATTCTGCACCTTCTTGGGATAATATATATTGATTCTCTCCATCCAATAGACTAATATAAGAAATGGGTGAATCACAAATAATATTTGCCAATTTTAAATGATCCTTGAATGATGAGTCCAATGTCACCTCATCATAAAAACCATAAGAGTTTAATAGTTCTATTCTTAATTCTTTATTATTTTTAACCATATTTTTGTGCTAAATAACTAGAATACACGCCATAAAAATGACAACAAATATGCCACAATGTCAAGTGTCAATGTATTATTCAGATAGAAAAAACAAGAAAATTGAATAATAATTCTATATTTAAGTGCATTCTGAAAATATAACAAAGTAAAGGCTAATTAAAAATGAGCAACTATAGTTTAGCGATACATGGGGGAGCGGGTACCATCTTACTATCAAAGATGAGTCACCAAAAGATTAGAAATTATACGGATACATTAAATGCTGCTATTAAGCAAGGTCAAGCCATTTTGCAAAAAGGAGGCACTGCTTTGGAAGCGGTCGAATCCTGTGTCATTCATTTAGAGGATAGCCCATTATTTAATGCTGGTAGAGGTTCTGTATTTACCAATGAAGGCAAGCATGAAATGGATGCTGCCATTATGTGTGGGAAAAGCTTAGAGGCTGGAGCAGTTGCCTCTATCAGTGGCGTGAAAAATCCTATCCGATTATGTACAAAAATACTTCATCATTCCAGTCATATCTTCCTTTCTGGCAAAGGGGCAGAAGCTTTTGCCCAATTGCACGAATTAGAATTTAAGGAGCATGAGTGGTTCCATTCTGATAAAAGATACCAACAATTACAAAGGGCGATTAAGCGCAATCAAACCCAATTAGACCACTCAGATAAAAACGATAAATTTGGCACTGTTGGCGCAGTAGCTCTTGATAAAGCAGGAAATTTAGCGGCTGCTACCTCCACAGGTGGAATGACCAATAAGAATTATGGCCGAATAGGGGATAGCCCCATCATTGGTATAGGGACATATGCTAGCAATGACACTTGCGCCATTTCCTGCACTGGACATGGCGAATATTATATTAAAGGAGTGGTGGCTTATGATGTCGCTTGCCTGATGAAGTATAAAGGACTGAGCTTAGCCAAAGCCTGTGATGAAGTAATCCGAAGAAAATTGGTGAATTTGGGTGGCAGTGGCGGTTTAATAGCAATAGACAATAAGGGCAATATCGCACTGCCCTTTAACTCAAGAGGTATGTATCGAGCTTGGGTGAAAGAAGGAGAGGAAGTACAATTTGGTATAGAATAAAACAATAGAAGAATATCTCTTTAATCAACGCTTCTTGAAAGGACAAGAACGTTAAAACGTTAAAAAGTATTAACGTTTTAACATTTTTTGTTACTCATGATTATGACCATAATGCGGATCACCAGGTTTTCTACCAAACTTATCAACTTCACCAGAAGTAGTTGCTTGATTTGATTTCGCTTGATTAGGAGATTTATGAGGCTCGCTTGAAGAATGGTTATGTCCGTAATGTGGATCTCCCTTTTTTCTACCAAACTTATCAACCTCACCTGACTGGCTCGCTTTCTTCTCTGGCGCTTTTAGCTGTTCCTTTTGTTGTACTTGCTCCTTTTTTTCAGGACTACTTGAGTTGCATCCCCAACTAATTGAAACCACTATAAATAGTATGATACTTGCAATTTTTTTAGTTGTCATATCGCTCTAAATTTTAAAATTAAGAATTAATCGTAAAGATAAGAAAAATTCTTTTGCATGACTTTACTAAAGCGAGCACACGCTCAAAACGCTTAATATATTTGTAAAACAGATCAAATATCTTTACCTTTTAAATAAAAATACTGAATTAATGCTAGGATAAGTAAGTATTAAAATTATAATTTGGGCGGCTGTATCCTGCTGTCCACTCTTATGTGGCTATTCGGTAGCTACTCCACTAAGCTGTACTTGTCTTCCACTGCGTGGCAAGCCTGCGTCCAGCTAAGTTCCGTAAGCCACCTCATCACGCCACATACCGTTTCCATCAGGGCCGCAGATTAGGAATAGGCACAAAAAATCACAATACTCATTACCCAATACTCAATACTAAAAAAGCCACATACCGTTTCCATCAGGGCCGCAGATTAGGAATAGGCACAAAAAATCACAATACTCATTACCCAATACTCAATACTAAAAAAGCCACATACCGTTTCCATCAGGGCCGCAAAAAGTAAATTCGTTCAATCTAAAGAAAAACCAAAACCATGAAAATAGAAAACAGTACTCCTCAAGATGTCCCCAAAATCTTTGAACTTTACCGAATCGCAACGGCTTATATGAAATCAAAGAATCAAGTCTCTTGGCCTGAATTTTCAAAAGCATTAATTGATCAAGAAATTGAAGAAAAAAGACAATGGAAAATCTTAATAGAAGGAGAAATAGCCTGTATTTGGGCAACCACACTGAGTGATGAATTAATATGGGGAGAAGCCAATAATGATCCTTCCATTTACATCCACAGAATTGCCACCAATCCCAATTTTCGTGGCCGAAATTTTGTCCATCATATCGTAACTTGGGCAGACGAATACGCCAAAGCCAACGACTTGAAATTTATCCGCTTGGATACAGTCGGTTTAAATAAAGGCTTGATTGGCCACTATGAAAAACACGGTTTTGAATTTTTAGGAGCCAACAAATTGGAAAATACTGATGGCTTGCCCAGTCATTATAAAGAAGGGCCCGTTTGTTTGTTTCAGAGAAAGGTAAAGAGTTAATTATGAGGTATCAATATACATTAGGATGCGCCTTATTAATTACGAATGACAAATTACGAATTACTAATTGATTATGTTACTACCCTTTATTCAGTTATCCAGTTATCCAGTTTCTCAGTTATCCAGTTTCTCAGTTATTCAGTTATTCAGTTTCTCAGTTTTTCGTAAATTTGCGGTGAAAGAGTATTGTCTGTTTAAACAATCAAAAACACTGCATGAAAAAAGCAATCATTACAGGTGCTACGGGTATGGTAGGCGGAATCGTACAAAGGGAATTATTAGCTGCTCCTGAAATAGAGAAAGTTACTTCCATCGTAAGGCGATCATCAGGCGTCTCTCACCCCAAGTTAGAAGAAATTATACATTCCAACTTTTTAGACTACTCTGAAATGATGGCTCATTTTTCAGATCAAGATATTGCTATCTTTTGTATCGGGGCCTATGCAGGACAAGTGCCAGATGATAAATTTAAGATGATTACCTTTGATTTTGTGAAATCATTTGCTGACGCCCTAAAAACTGGAAGCCCTAATTCTACTTTTTGTCTATTAAGTGGTGCAGGAGCTGATCAAAAAGAAAAGAGTAGAATGTCCTTTGCTAAATATAAAGGCATGGCAGAAAATTATCTCATTGACCAAGATTTCGACCAACTTTACTTATTCCGACCAGGTTATATTTATCCAGTAGAGAAAAGGGATGAACCAAACTTAATGTATCGTGTTTCTAGGAAATTATACCCTTTCTTAAACAAAGTCTACCCACAGGCTGCTATTACCTCAGAAGTATTAGCCAAATCAATGGTCAAAGCAGGCTTAGAAGGGGCACAGAAAATGATATTAGAAAATCAAGACATAAAAGCAGTTTAATGGCATTTAATTTGAAAGATATCCCTTCTCAAAAGGGAAAAGTAGCGATAGTAACAGGGGCAAATATCGGCTTAGGCTATGAAACCGCCTTGGCCTTAGCCAAAAAAGATATGAAGGTCATATTGGCTTGTCGTACGATAACCAAAGCAGAACACGCCGTTCGCAAAATCAAGCAAGAAGTATCTAATGCAGCATTAGAGATCATCCAAATTGATTTGAGCAAATTAAGCTCCGTTAGGAGATTCGCTAATGAATTCTTAGCCAAGTATGACCAATTAGATTTGCTCATTAATAATGCAGGAGTGATGATTCCGCCTTACACTAAAACAGAAGATGGCTTTGAACTCCAAATGGGAGCCAATTATTTCGGCCATTTCCTATTAACAGGATTGTTATTAGATACCATCCTCCAAACGCCCAATTCGAGAATCGTGTCATTAAGCTCTAATGCTCACAAGCGTGGAAAAATCAACTTTGATGACTTACAAAGCGAAAAGGAATACTCAAAGATAGGCGCCTACTCACAAAGTAAGTTAGCCTGTTTGATGTATGCTTTCGACTTACAAAGACGTTTAGAAGATGCAGGGCATACCCAAACCATCTCTGTTGCAGCCCATCCAGGCGTATCCATGACCAATTTAGGCCAGCATATACCTGCTATACTCCAGAAAGTTTTAACGCCAGCTTTTAAATGGATGATGCATGACCCTAAGGAGGCTGCCTTGCCACAACTTTATGCCGCTTTAGGCGAAGATGTAAAGGGAGGAGAGTACTTTGGCCCTACAGGATATAACGAAATGAAAGGTCCAGCAGGCAGAGCCAAATACAAATCTTTCGCTAAAGATGAGGCTGTCGCAAAAAGACTGTGGGAAGTATCTGAAAAATTAACAGCTATTACTTATCTTAGCTAGCAAAAAGCTAATCAATCTTATAGCGCAAGTGTTTTTCACTTGTGCTTGTCGAGAAATGCATTGATTTTCACTTTTAGTGGCGATAAACCATAATAAGGCTAAATTAATTCTAAAACCATATTAAATTTAAACATGACAATTCAAGAAGTATTAGATAGATTAAAAGCAGGAAATGACCGATTTGTAGCTGACAAATTAGATGGTCAATTACAAGATAGCTCAAGAAGAGAGCAATTGACAAGTGGTCAAGCTCCTTATGCCATCATTTTAAGTTGTGCAGACAGTAGAGTCGTACCAGAATTAGCCTTTGATGCAGGCTTAGGCGAGTTATTCGTAGTGAGAGTAGCTGGTAATGTTGCTAACAGTTCTTCTTTAGCCAGCATAGAGTACGCTGTTGCTCACTGTGGATCAACGGTAATCGTAGTATTAGGCCACCAAGCATGTGGAGCCGTAACGGCAGCAGTAGGCGGTGGAGACAATGGTTATAACTTGAACCATTTATTGTCTCACATCACACCAGCCATCAGTGCCAGTGAAGAAGGCGCAGGTGTCAATGATATAGTTAAAAAGAATGCTGAGCTAAATGCCCAAGAGTTAGTATCTCGTTCTATCATCATCAAAAAAGCCGTAGAATTAGGACAAGTAAAAATCGTCCCAGCCTACTACAATCTAGATTCAGGTAAAGTAGATTTTCTATA
>JAHDDN010000122.1 GCA_020629335.1 Chitinophagales bacterium
TTTAAGACAGAAAAGGGCAAATATGTTGCCCCAAGTCCGATTGAGATGGATATGTCTCGAAATAGTTTTATAGAGCAGGTTTGTTTAGTGGGTACTACCTTGCCACAGCCAGTTGCTTTGGTGGTTTTATCTGAGGAGGGAAGACGTCATTCTAATGATGCTATAGAGGCCAGTTTGGAAGAAACACTTAATATATTGAACCCTGATTTAGATAAACATGAACATGTAAAGAAGGTGATTATTGTTAATGAAGAATGGACGCCAGAAAATGAGTTATTGACTCCAACTTTAAAGATTAAGCGTAATGCGATAGAGAAGAAATATGGTGGATTTTTCTTGGATTGGTATGCAGAAAAGCCTGTTGTAGTTTGGGAGTCAAAAGGCTAATAAAAAGATTCTTAACACTTGTTTTAATTGTTTCAATATACATATAAATTTTTTGGAACGGCTTTTGTTCTACTTTTAGAAGGCGTGTTTAAACATGCCTTCTAAAAGTGTACAAATTTTTCATTTGTGTCCAAATATTAGTTCAAACCTACCATAATACCCCATATTTTAGGTAAAAAAAACCTTCTGAGCATAGATATGAAATTAATTTTTAATGATGTTTATGGCGTTAATATGTGTGTTGTATCACATATGCTCAGGTTTAATTTATAAATATAATTAATTGATAAATATTTTGCGAGTGTTTAGGCTTGAAGTTTAGTGCTTTTGGCTGAATTTTTGCTTTGTAAATATATTGATTGAAAAATTTGGTGATTAGTTAGTATTGAGCTTTTTATGAAAAGTCGAGCAGTTAAATTTTTACTAAGATTTTCTTTTCTATTCCTATTCATAATGATGTGTACAGGAGCTAGTGAAGAAGTGCTGGGACAACGAATTGATACTTTGAGCTTTAGGGAGTTATTGAACCTTCCTTTTGAAGAGCTTTTAAAGATCCACGTTATCCCTCATGAGGGGATATTTGTGATTTACGAGAAGCCTGATACTTCCATTATTGATATTGTAGAGGAGGAATTAATAAAGAGATCGCTTAGTGCAGAAGACATTCTTTCAAGCGGATATACTAGCTTAGCCGACATATTAGGAGATAATCCGTCTATGTTATTAGTCGATAGAGACTATAATTACATTGGTGGCCATAGAGGTTTATGGGGAGATTTATCCAGTTTAATGATCTTTATTAATGGTAGAGAGATTAATAGTTTATATTCAAAAAATGCCTTTATAACAAAGCATTTCAACGTTAATAATATAGAGTATATTGAGTTAATTAATGGGCCAGGCTTTCTTACAGCAAACGGAGAAACTTTTGGTGGGATCGTTAATATAAAAACGAAGCATGGCTCAGACCTTTACAACTCAACGGAAGTTCAAGCTTCTTTCTCCACTCCTAATACTCGATACTTTAATGGGGTCATTGCTCAAAGTATAGATGATTTTAGATTGGGAGCCAACTTTGGTTACTCTCAAAGTGTGGGCTATGATTATACTGATTTTATCAAAACGGATGAATTTAGTGAGGGTAATTCTAAGTATAGTAATGGAATCAATTACAATAGCAATAAGTATGCTAATGAGAGCAGTGCGATTCCTATAGCCTTAAATCTTAGTTACAAAGGTTTTTATGTAGGTATGGATTATTTGCGAACTTATACTGGTCAAAAAGGAATTAGTCAGTTAAGTTTAGATTATAATAATGCGAATGAAGAGCATCGTAATTTTAGTGTTTACTATGCTGGCTTTAAGCGAGATTATAGTGATAAATTGAAATTGAAATTTGAGTATAATCATTATCAGGAAAAAATATGGGGAACTAATAGAACTGTTTTTAGTAATTGGGGTGGTTTTTTAGGAGATATTTCTACTGGTCAATCTATGCCATTTGGTTCAGATCGTATCAATCAGGATTATACGCGTTATTACTCCCAGTTTAATAGTAGAGGGTCTCAAAGAAATAAATTTCTTTCAAAAGTCTTTGTCAAATTTGGGGAAGATATGTTCTCTTCTGTGTTTTTAAAAGGAGGGATAGAGATGACAGCTATGTACTTGTTAGATCATAATGATCTTAGAGGTATGGCCTATTCTTATAATACGGTACATGCTGATTTTGACGAGGATTTGAGCTCCAATAATCTAATGCGTTTGCCATTGTATAATTATGTAAATCATGCAGGGGTTATTCAATTTAATAAGCCTCTATTAAATAGAAGGATCAATTTGTTGTTGGGAGCTAAATACAACCTATATGAAAGATGGGATAATAGGCTAAATTTCTCTACTAAACTTAATACCTTATTATTGAATGATAGGTTAGAGTTATATGGTCTCTATCGAACGGCGAGTAGGGAGGCATCTATAGAGGATTTTCGTCCAAGTGTATTTAATGATCTTCCCAATCCTTTTGGAGAGGATACAACCCTAATTGAAAATCTAATAGTAAACGATATAAAAAGTGCTGAAATAGGAGGTTCTTATGCTTCTGGTAAAACTTTTGTAGGTTTTGCATTATACAGAAATAAATACATGACGAATCGTGTAACACCTACTTTTGCCAATGCTTGGGAAAATACGATTGATACGACTTTGGCAACAGGGCTTGAAGTATCAATTAAATATAAGCTAAAGAAAGTGGGAGCCAGTGTTGCTTATAGCTTAATGAATAGTGATAATAAAAACTATTACCCTCATCGTCTTAATTTGGGGCTGAATGTTTCGATTTGGAAGGAGGTAAAACTCAATGCTGCATGGTATTATTATTCCAAAATGGAAGCTTGGCGTGGTAGCAGGCAGAGTGATGACTTTTTTGCCATTCCGGCGTCGCAAAGGGTAGACCTAACGCTATCCAGTGGTAAGATGCCTATTAATGCAGGTTCCTCCCAAATGTTTGCATCATTAAGACTTAAAAACTTATTTAACAACCAGATTTATCAACCGAATGTACTGATTGATGGCCCTAATCAATTCTTACTAAAAGGGCGACAGCTATTTGCAACCTTAACATTTGAATTATAGTGATTTGAAGTACCTTATTCACATATTAATTATTTGGGGCTTATTTAGCTTTACATGTCAGGCAGAAGATGGTCGATATGACGCCTTATATTGGGGGGTCAATGGTATTCATGCGGATATGACAAGTCTATTCGGATTTCAGTTTGATGATGATGATGCGAATGTTATTTCGGCAGCGGAAGAGTATAAGCTAAAAGCAGCTTATATTTTCCATTTTACCAATTATATCTCTTGGAAAGATTCTCAGTTTAATCCCGAATTTATTATTGGAGTAATGGGAAAATCACCAATTTATCATTACCTTATAGAGTTATCTCAAGAAAAAACCATTAATAGTAAAATCATAGTAGTAGATAAATATTACTTAAATGATTTTACAAGATCCTTTATTATCAGTTACTGTGATATACTCTTTGTGCCCGAAAGTTCAGGAAGTATGGTAGGAAAAATAGTAGAAGAAGCAGATAATCATACTTTACTAATTGGAGAAAGTGAGTATTTTGCGAAAAAAGGTGGGGCAATTAACTTCTTTATCAATGATGGTTTTTTAAGATTTCAAATAAATGTAGATGCCCTTATCAGAGCTGGTATAACAATTGATACACAATTGTTAAAAATTGCAGAGTTACATTACAGAAGATAACGCATGAGCCGTTTAAGAGATATACGAATTGGAAATAAACTTACCCTTATACAATTATTTACTGCCTTAGCAGTGATACTGTTTTGTAGTGCCATATTTTACTGGACAGCCTTAAGCCACTATCAAAAAAGACAATTGGCAGATTTGGATTATATTGCTCAAGTAATTGGCAATAATAACGAGGCTGCTTTACTCTTTGATAGAAGTGAAGTCACCAAAACGGACCTATCTTACCTTAGAAGCAATCAAAGCATATTGAATGCGACCATTTTAGATAATTCAGGTCAAATTTTTTCGGAGTACACTAAAATAGGCGAAGATTATCTCGAATTTGAAGAACCTATCAAGGATACTAAAATATTCTACGAAAGAAGTAGGGATCACCTTTATTACTATCGGAAAGTATTTGCACGTAACCAAAAGACCTTAGTAGGTACTATTTGTTTAAGAACGAATAATGATGACCTTAATACCCTCTTCTATAACTACCTCAAAGCGATGGTATGGTGTATATTAGGAGGGCTTATACTGTCCTTAATATTAGCCTCTGCTTTTAAAGGAATGATTAGCAAGCCACTTGATAATTTGCTCCGATCAGTTACTCGTATCGTCAATAGAAAAAATTACTCTGCTCAATTGCCTGTTACTGGAAAGGATGAAATATCTTCCTTAGCGATAGCCTTCAATAAAATTATAGGTCAATTACAACAAAAATCAGCTATTCAAAATATTCCGCAAGCTCCTCAACCAATTCCTGAGGACTTAATCTCTAAGCAAGAAATGGAGGAAACCATTACCTTAAAAACAAGAGGCTTAATAAAAGAAAGTGAAGAGTTGACAATGCGCTTGAAGAGATTAGAACAATCACAACGCCAATTGGAAACCTCCTATAAAAAACTAGAAAATACAAGCCAAGAACTAGAAGAATTTGCAAGTACAGCCGCTAATGATATGAGAACGCCTCTTAAGGGTATCAATCAAAAAATAGGGCAGCTTTATCAACAAATTGCTCCTCAACTAGATGAACAAAGCAGGAAGTCAGTCCAAGATATAGCAAAAGACACTAAAAAACTGGATTACTATGTGGAGGATTTACAACTTTATTCTAGCATTAAAGCAATTGAACCTTCTAAACAACAATTAATAAAGCTAAATGAGCTTCTGCTCAAAATCAAAGCAAATCTAGCTAAATCATTAGCTAAAAGTAATGGAATGCTTACATCAGATGAGCTGCCTACGGTAAAAGGTGATAGAAATCAGTTAGGCTTATTATTTCAAAGCTTGATCAGCAATGCTTTCAAATTTAGATCACCTAAGAGAGATCCTGAAATACATATTAGTGTCAACGAATTCCCAGAGCATTGGCAGTTTGCAGTAATTGATAATGGTAATGGAATCAAAATAGATGATCCCGAGCTATTATTTGATCTGAAGAAGCAAAGTAATGCCGTCAAGATGAGTGGTATCGGAATGAACTTAGCTATCTGCAAAAAGATAGTAGATGTATATAACGGAAAAATCTGGTTCGAATCAGAACCAGGTTATGGCTCTACCTTTTATTTTACTATACCAAAAGAGGAAGACGAAGAAGATTAAAAAATAGAAAATTGCTCACAAAAAAAAATGGGCCGTTTACTAAAATGTAAGCGGCCCATTTTATTTTTGTTTTATCTTAAACGATTAACTATCGCCTGCCTCTGAATTAAAATCAAATAATAAAGAGAATCTCAAAGTATTGTTTAAAGGACTATAACTACTATTTTGTATAGTCGGAATAATATAAGAAAAGTTGAAGCCCATCACCTTGGATTTAAGCCCTAAACCAAAAGTTATATACTTACGATTACCTTTATACTTGTGCTCACTATAATGCCCCAGCCTGACAGAGAATTGCTTATTATACCAATATTCCATACCCAATGAGTACATCAATTCTTGTAACTCTTCCTTAGCACCACCTGGCGCATCAACAAATGAACCCAACATACCACTAATCGCAGGCTTATCTCTATGCGTACTGGTAGGATCAGGAGTAGGAACTAACAATTTATTGATGTCAAGTGCAAAAGTAATACTGTTATGCTTGTCAAAGTCTATCTCAAAAGCAGAACCCATACCAAAGTTAATTGGAATAAAATCTTTTTGAATTGTTTCAGTAGTATAAGAAACCTTATTACCAATATTGGTGATAGCAGTACCAAAAGATAATTTTGCCTCTTTACCACCGACTAAGATATCATCTGTATAGTATAAAGAAATATCCCCAGCGGCAGCACTTGCTGGACGAATCAAATTACCATCCATATTTTGACCATTAGCTAAGTTAGAATAAATATACTTTAAGTTTAAGCCTAAAGATAGCTTATCCCCTAACTTACGAGCATAAGCTAAATCAAAAGCCAACTCTCTTGGAGAAAACTGACCTGCAGATTGCGCGTTCATATCGGTAAATTGAATATCCCCTAAAGAAAAGTAGCGCAAAGAAGCACCAATAGACTGAAGATTGTCTATTTTCTTATAAGCAGAAAGATAAGCTAAATAAATATCGTCTACCAATTCTCTTAGCCAAGGAGTATAAGTAATCGAAACGCCCATATCCTCCTCGGCAAATGCCAATTTAGATGCGTTCCAATAAATAGAAGCCGCATCTGGTGAAATAGCTAAACCAACATCTCCCATACCACCAGATCGAGCATCAGGATTAATTCTTAAAAAAGGGACAGAAGTATACACCGTATTAACTTTCTCTCCCCATTGGCCGCTTAATTCGCCGCTCTCGATTACTTGTGCATTAACAGCTAGTGCGAAAACTAAAATCGAGACAACTAACATACTTAAATATTAAATTTTTTTTAATCATACTTTTTTGATGTTGTTGATAATAATAAAGAATATTGCCTTTTAATGCTCTCTAAATTGCATTTATATAATAACGTAAATATTTGAAATTATTGTTGTTTTGTCGCATCTTTTTGGCACATTTTAAATCAGTCATACTCACAAAAAAGGGGCCGTTTACATAAGTAAACGGCCCCTTTTAATTTTGTTTTATCTTAAACGATTAACTATCGCCTGCCTCTGAATTGAAATCGAATAATAAAGAGAATCTTAAAGTATTATCTAAAGGACTATTGCCTCTATTCTGTGTAGTCGGAATAATATAAGAGAAGTTCAAGCCAAATACATTGTACTTAAGCCCTAAACCTACTGTTACATACTTACGATTACCTTTATACTTATGCTCATTATAATGACCCAATCTTACCGAGAATTGCTTATTATACCAATACTCCATACCCAATGAGTACATCAATTCTTGCAACTCTTCCTTTCCACCTCCAGGTGCATCACCAAATGAACCCAACATACCACTAATCACAGGCTTATCTCTATGCGTACTAGTAGAATCAGGAGTAGGAACTAACAACTTATTGATATCAACCGCAAAAGTAATGCTGTTATACTCATCAAAGTCCATCTCAAAAGCAGAACCAATACCAAAGTTAATTGGAATGAAATCCTTCTGAGCAGTCTCCGTATAAGAAACCTTATTACCAATATTAGTAATAGCAGTACCAAAGGATAATCTAGCATCTCTACCACCTACTAAGATATCATCCGTATAGTATAAGGAAATATCACCAGCCGCAGCACTTGCAGGACGAATCAAATTACCATTCACCGTCTGACCCTTAGCTAAGTTAGAATAAATATACTTCAATGTTAATCCTAAAGATACTTTATCCCCTAACTTACGAGCATAAGCTAAATCAAAAGCCAACTCTCTTGGAGAAAACTGACCCGCAGGCTCCGCATTAATATCCGTAAACTGAATATCTCCCAAAGAGAAGAAACGCAAAGAAGCACCAATAGACTGAATATCATCTATTTTCTTGTAGCCAGAAAGGTAAGCCAAGTAAATATCGTCTACCAATTCTTTTAACCAAGGAGTATAAGTAATCGAAACGCCCATATCTTCCTCAGCAAAAGCTAATTTAGAGGCATTCCAATACATAGAAGCCGCATCAGGCGATATAGCCAAACCTGCATCACCCATACCTCCAGTACGAGCATCAGGGTTAATTCTTAAGAAAGGAATGGAGGTGTATACCGTATTAACTTTCTCGCCCCATTGGCCAGATAAGTCGCCTATTTCGATTCCTTGTGCATTAGCATCTGGAGCGAAAAAGAAGATCGCCGTAGCTAATACAAACAAACATTTTAACGTATTTTGAATCATATTGATTGAAATTGTTGCCAAAAATAATAAATAATTATGATAAAGAATGTCTTTTGCCCCTCTCTTAG
Organism: Chitinophagales bacterium; assembly: GCA_020629335.1. Next base: position 7,970 of record JAHDDN010000122.1, read on the forward strand.
ACGAGAAGCACCGCATTAAATAGAAACTTTCACAAAGTTAAGCCAATAACTGCCAAAAAGTGACAACTTAATGTATGGTAGCTATTTTTTCAATAAGCTCTCCATGAAAGCACTTTATAATAACGTAAGAATTAGAAAATATTGTGATTATTTTTACTTCTTTTTGGGCGCATCCCCAATCTGTCATTTTTTGTGCAAAAAATGACAGATTGGGGTCGGGCTGTCCGCTCTTATATGGCTATGCATCCGCTATTCCGCTAAGCTGCACTTGTCTGCCACTGCGTGGCCAGCCTGCGTCCAGCTAAGCTCCATAAGCGCCTGCATTGACGCCATATACCGCTTCCATCCCTTGCGCATTCGAAGCTTCGTTCTATTTTAGAATCACTAATTTTTCTATAGCTTGTACTTGATTACCATCCGAACCTTCTACATTCAACTGATACACATAGGTGCCTCGGCCTATTCTATTGCCAAAATCGTCCAAGCCATCCCAGTGAATATCATCTACTCTTGTACCATCAGTCGCTAATTCCCGCTCAATAGTCTTGATCACCTGACCACTGATCGTATAAATCCTAACTTTTACCTTCAATAAATCACCAGGACGATTATGCTCAAACCAAAAAGAAGTATGATCCGTAAATGGATTTGGATAGTTCAGTACATGATCCAAAGCCAATTCAGCAGATTCTGCCACTACAAATTCCGTATAGCCTTTGCCTGAATTATTATATACATCCCATGCTTTGACCGTAAGTGTATGCTGGCCAGGGGCTAACTGACTCAGAGGGAATTCTGCTTGACCTTCTTGATAACTATTCAATTCCGCATTATAGTATTCATTTAAAGAAAAAGAATTCTGATTGTCGTCATCCAGCGTAGCAGTAATATCATGGCCAATACCACTGCCTACAGTATTAATACCATTTTCGTCAAATAGTTTTACAATTAATAAAGGAGATTCATTGGTTAGCCCACCAAAAACAAAGTTTTCATCGTTTAAAAATACATCAACTTGTGGACCGTCTTGATCATCTTCAAAAGAATCACTCAAGCCACCAACCATAATTTCTTCATTATAACCGTGAGCATCAACGAGATCAGGAGTATGTGCATAATAATTCAATCGCCCATTACCATAATCTAAAAGAATATCCTTAGGTACGATAAAACTAAACTCAAATTCCCCATTTTCCACACTTGCCTTCCCTTTAAAGATGGCGTTTTTTTGGAGCTTGAAAGTATCAATGACAGTATCGATAATATTAGGCGTCGCCTCAAAGGATAAGTCATTCCCTAAAGTAATCACATCTGACTCTTTTTCAAAAAGAGTAGGATAAACTATCCCATTAAAATCATTCAATAGTTCCCCATCTTGGTTTTCTATTTGACCTCTGATAGTAACCTTACTAAGAGCTTTAAGTGTATCTGCATTTTCAATACTTTGACCATTTATATGAGTGGTTCTGATATTGTGTTGAGGGAAGTTAAGTCTTAAAGCAGGATCACCTAATAAAACAAACTTCCTATTGTTAGTTGCTCCTGACTCAGAATTATTTTTACCATTCATTAAAGCTTCCCCAAAAGTAGGGACACGACCTTGCGAATCTTTAGTAAACTGTTCTCTCAGGTAGCTTCTATTGATCTTTCTATTCTCATTAGCATATACCAAACGCACCGTCGTAACAATTGCAATACAACCACCATTAGGATTCAATAGCAAATGCTCCCCACCAGATATTTGATCAGGATCATCATACTTACTAAAACTACAAGTAGCAGTGATAAAAAGTGGTAATTTATCAATATTAGTCCATGATTGAATAGTCGGGATATCAAGGATTCTTTCCTGTGTCCAACTGTTGGGGCCACCATGTCCCGTATAATTCACTATAGCCGTACCTGAAAATATCTTACGACTAATCGCTTCATTCACATTTGGATAACGCCCACCACCAGAAGTGGATACTTGCTCATATGCATCCAAATATATCTTATCAATATTGTAGGTTTTTAAACTATCATCGATTAGGATCGCATGAGATTCCGCGTCTTTATAATGTATATTACTGAATGTTCCATTGGAGCGTTTGTCTGGATCATCGGCCACAAAAGTGATATTGTTAATCCAATCTCCTTGTGATTCATAAGATTTGTAATGTATGATTTTGTTGACGATCCCCTGAGCTTCATTGGCTGTAGCCACTGGAAATCTACCAATACCTATATCTAAACCATGTAAATTCGTGTTCATGCTATCCCCTTCATCATCATCCAATAGCGCATAGTAATCATCGGTACAATAAGTCCCTGTACCATAAAAAGATTCTAAACTTTCAAAAGTGGGTACAAAGTTAGTATTATCGTTTTTTAAGCCTTTGAAATCATAAGAGGCATCCCCCATCAATAATAGATATTTGAATGGCTCCTGATTATTAGCTAAGCCTCTATCATAAACCATTTTAGCATAATTTCTAATAGCAGAAATATCTTGTCTACCAGAAGAAAACTCATTATAAATATGGAAAATGTTGACCACCTTTACCTCTAAATCGCTATAATCTCTATGAAAATCAGCTAATTGATTAGCTTGATCAATAAATAAAGGGTGAGTAATGATTAAATAATCTGGATAGCTTATCTCATGCAGATTTTGTGTTTCAATCAGACCAATAGCCTGTGGCGAAAGGTAAGAACTGCCATTAAAAGCAATATACTCTCGCAAGCTTTCGGCATTATTAACAAATGTATTTTGATTGCCTGAGCTGGAAAGATTCATTTGGCGGATATTGCTAAGATCGCTGACTTCCCAAACTCTTATATTATTGCCTTCTATAGTATATTGTACAATATTTCCTGAACCGACGCTTTCTTGGTCTCTGAAAGTAAGCTGCGAATTAGAGAGTTTTAGTTGATTACGAGTATTGACTTCAATATAGTCTAACCAGCCTACAGAATTATTATTACCTCCATCGCTAAAGTTGAGACGGATAGTTACATCATTATTATTACTAAGGCTTTTGAGTGTGTCTAATTTTTTGTTTTTTGCATAGCTTCCTTCCTCAGAAGTGAAGTTGACCGATTCAAACTTGACTGTCTTTACTTCTTCATTATTGATAAATACATCGAAGCCAGCGCCTGCTGTTGCTCCACTTGGAATCCTACCCACTAAGGAGGTATTGATAGATATTGGTTCTGAAGTGATACGGTTAGGACTTGCAAAAGAGAAGCTTTGATCATTAGTCGCACTAAATTCTTCTCCTACCCAATTTCTACCTGAAAAGAGAAGATTTTTGACTTGGCTTTCGTGGAAAGCGTGATAATCATAGCTATTAGTACTTACATTATGATTATCGATAGTGGAGGCTTCTGTTATTCTTTCACCAGCTCCAATATCAAAATTCAAGAAATAATAATTTTCATTGCTGTATTTATTGAATTGGTGCTGGTAGCTTTTAGTAAATCCATTATAAGTCCAGACATGAGGACTTTGTCCATAGAATAAGATGTAGTCATTATTATCAAATTGGTTATTACCATTTTGATCGACTACTTCAATAGGATTTTCTATTAGGTCATCTACTCTATCAGCGGAGGAGTTTTGTGGGAGCATGCCCCCACCATTTCCATAAATACGGATGTTGTTACATTGTATATCGTTGATATTGATATCGAGGCTATCATTGAGGAATTGGTAATCTATTTTGTAGATACCATCTTCTTTTACACTGATTTTGTAGAAGGAACCCTGACTGAGTACAGAATTGTCTGCGTAGCTTAATTCTCTACTATTATTACTAGTAAGCTCAGGCTCTTGTTCTATTTCGATGGTAAAAGATTCTAATTTTTCTATTTTTTGACTGATGGGATTGATGCGTAGAGGTATAAACCCAACTCTTGCAAAGGCTTTTCCTCTGACTAAGGTCAAATTGCTTTCAATGACAATATCATTGGCTAATAGCTCGTTATCACTCTGGCTTATTGTTTGATCAATGCTGCTATAAGTAGCTTTGGTAATCAAGGCATTAACAGGGCCTTTTTGGTTTAAAGCTATACGAGTGCTGAAAATGGGGAGTGAATGTTTCTCTAAGTCATAAGAAGCATCTTCGAAAGAGAATGCTAAGGAGGAATCGCTTAAGAACGAAGCGCTTGCTGTTTCCCAATTTAAGCTCACTTCTTTTTGGATGTTTGATTGAGCAAATAGGGAATAGTTGCTAAGCATTAAAAGGATGAAAAGCAAGATTGTCTTAATCTTCATAGCTTTGCGGTTATATTAATAATCTATTATGAATAAACGTAAAATTATAGCATAGGCGGCCCTGAATTTGTTTTTTTGTAAAATTAGCTCGTTTTTTGTTGCTTATTTGTCGTATCTAAGCCTAACAAGCTCAAATAAGACGTGCTTTATTGTAAAATGGATGCATCTTACAAAATAAAAAATAAATGGCCGATCAGTAAGTTACTTGATTAGTCTATTCGTAATGTTGGTTATAAATACCAAGGTACTAA
>JAHDDN010000123.1 GCA_020629335.1 Chitinophagales bacterium
TAGCTCTTCAATTACGAAGGTTATACTGCAAACAGCATACCTATATTAAGAATATTAGGGCTTTGTTTGGAGATTTTTTCCAATCTAAAACCCTATTAACGCCATACACTTATGTAATTTCCTACTTCTTAGACGACAAAGCTCAAAAAAATCACATTTTATCGTATAGTACATTTACGAATATTTAAGTGATCGCATTATGTATCTGAATGACTCCTAATTTTAAGGTATAAATTTTGATATTAAAAAGCTGTCATGATTGAATTTTTAGTATTTTTACAACTTAATTTTTATCAAACATGAAAACAGTAATGGATAATCCAACACAATACTTATCTGATCGGATAAAAAATCTGGCAGAATCTGCGACTATTAAAATGGCAGAGTTAAGTAGGGAATTAAAGGCTCAAGGCATAGATGTAATTAGCCTAAGCTTAGGAGAACCTGATTTTGCTACTCCTGATCATATCAGAGAAGCCGCTAAACAAGCGATTGATGACGGTTATAATAGTTATACGCCTGTACCTGGCTATCTTGAATTAAGAGAAGCTATTAGTAATAAATTCAAAAGAGATAACGGCTTAGATTATGCTCCATCTCAAATAGTTGCCTCCACAGGAGCTAAACAATCAATTGCCAACTTAATTTTGGCAATGGTTAATCCAGGAGAGGAAGTGATACTGCCTTCTCCTTATTGGGTGAGCTATGAAGCACAAATCTTGTTAGCAGAAGGCAAAGTAGTCAGTGTAGATGCAACTTTAGAAAATGATTTCAAAATCACTCCAGAACAATTAGAGGCTGCAATTACCGATAAAACGAAGATTTTCTTATTCTCTTCTCCATGTAATCCTACAGGAGCCGTTTATACAGAAGATGAATTACGTGGCTTAGCTGATGTTATTGCAAAGCATGAAGGGATATACGTGGTTGCTGATGAAATATACGAACATATTAACTTCACAGATGCACATGCCAGCATGGGTACCTTCGAAAATATGAAAGATAGAGTCATCACTGTCAACGGCTTGTCTAAAGGCTTCGCTATGACTGGATGGCGCTTGGGCTATATTGGCGCACCTAGCTGGATAGCCAAAGCTTGTAGTAAAATGCAAGGACAGTTTACTTCTGGAACTTGCTGTATTACTCAAAGAGCAGCCATCACGGCACTCACTGGTGATTTAGAGCCGACTTATAAGATGCGTGATGCTTTCTTAAAAAGACGAGAACTGATATTGGGCCTATTAAATGATATGCCAGGTATTAAAACAAATGTACCACAAGGTGCCTTCTACGTCTTCCCAGATGCAAGCGCCTTAATTGGTAAATCGAATGGAGAAACAACTATTAATAATATCGATGATTTCTGTATGTATCTAGTCAATGATGCCCATGTATCTGTGGTACCAGGTAGTGCGTTCGGTAATGATAATTGTTTCCGTATTTCTTATGCTGCTTCTGAAGAAACATTGACTGAAGCAATGAGAAGAATTAAGGCAAGTATAGTAAAGCTGAGTTAAAAAACTTGTTAAAGCATAAAAAAATAGAGCCCTGTATTTAATAGGTCTCTATTTTTTTTATGCCCCCTATATTTTGAAAGCTAATACATTCCTCTTAATTTTAACGCCTATAATATATTTTATACAAAATGGCTATTTGTGGGAGAACATGATAATATAAGGAAGGTACTAGACGCATTCTTCGATTTAAAAGTATTTGTAATCGGAGATGTAATGGTAGACGAATACCTAAATGGTAAAGCAACACGAATCTCTCCAGAGGCACCTGTCCCTGTTGTAAACCTAGATGAAAGAGAATTAAGACTTGGTGGTGCTGCCAATGTCGCTTTTAATTTACGTGAATTAGGCGCTTCTCCAACTATATTTTCTGTTATTGGTGATGATGCTTACGGGCATATGCTCAAAGAGTTAATGCAAGACGCCCATATCAATCATCAATTTGTCATACCAGATAAAGATCGTAAAACAACGGTCAAAACTCGTATTTATAGTGGCCAACAGCAACTTCTACGCTATGATAATGAAAGTACTCACTCAATTGATAATGAGATGGAGCTTTCTATGCTGGATAATATCATTGATCGTCTTTATGAAGGAAAGCCTAATGTGGTCATTTTTCAAGACTATAATAAGGGTTTTCTAACTAAGAAATTAATTGCTAACGTAATATACAATTGCAAAAAACTCAATATCCCTACCATAGTAGATCCCAAAAAAGACAATTTCTTTGAATATAAAGGTTGTACTGCCTTTAAGCCTAATCTAAAGGAAATTTCTACTGCATTAGAAATGGATATCAAAAGTGATGATGCCCTTGGCTTAGTAGAAGCAGACAATAAACTTCGTGAAGTCTTAGAACACACTTATAGCATCATTACGCTTTCAGAAAATGGCATGTATGTCAGTTCTCCCAATAAGCGAGATCATATAGAAGCTTATCCTAAAACGATAGTGGATGTATGTGGTGCTGGAGATACTGTCGTTAGTATTTTGGCACTGGGTATGGCGCTTAAGCTCGATATAGTGGCGACAGCCGAATTAGCCAACTTGGCCGCCAGTATTGTCTGTGAATCAGTAGGCGTTGTTCCAGTAAATAGAGAACGCCTCTTAATGGAATCTTTAAGGGTTATGACCTCTTAATCTTTGTCTTTTATCCTCTATTCTTATTATTCTTACTTACCTTTGCGAAAAAGTAAGATATGGATCTGAAGGATAAAGTTATTATTGTTACTGGCGCATCTTCTGGCATAGGCAAAGCCATTGCTTATGAATTAGGTTTCAAAAAATCAAAAGTCGTCTTAGCTGCCCGCCGAATAGAAAAGCTCAAGGATATTGAAGCTGAATTAAAGACTGTAGGAATTGAGGTATTTTCTTGCCCAACAGACGTCAGTAAAGAAGCTGACTGCAAAAATCTCATAGAAAAAACAATTGAACGCTTTGGTACTATAGATGTCCTGATCAATAATGCTGGGATTTCTATGCGAGCCATGTTTGCAGATACCGAATTAGATGTCTTAAGACGTGTAATGGATGTCAACTTCTGGGGAACTGTGATGTGTACTAAGTATGCAATGCCCCACCTTACAAAATCAAAAGGCACTGTCATTGGAGTTTCTTCTGTAGCTGGATATAGAGGTTTACCAGGACGTACTGGTTATTCTGCTTCTAAATTTGCGATGCACGGTTTCCTAGAGGCATTGCGAACAGAGAATTATAATACAGGTGTCAATGTATTATTGATCTGCCCAGGCTTTACAGCTAGCGAAATTAGAGAAACCGCTTTAGTAGCAGATGGCTCTCAACAAGGTAAATCGCCTAAAGAAGAGGATAAAATGATGACGGCTGAAGAAGTAGCCAAAGAAGTAATTAAGTCTATTGAAAATAATACCAGAGATAAGGTGCTAACTCGTCAAGGTAAAATGACTGTAATGGTCAACAAGTTAATGCCTTCTTTTATGGATAAGATGGTTTTTAATCATTTTAAGAAAGAGGATGATAGTCCGTTAAAATAGTTATTAGCAAGCACAAATGGAAAACACTTGTGCTATAAGCAGTATAAGCAAGCACAAGTGAAAAACACTTGCGCAATAAAGAATATTAGAATTTGATTTCAAAAACGGTTCGGTTTTCGGAAATGGTTTTTAGAGAAAAACTCCATTCATGCTGGTGTAATATTTCTCGTACAAGGGTTAATCCTATTCCTTGTCCTTGTGCTTTAGAGCTGTAGAAGGGAGTAAATATTTGTTCACTGATGGCTGGGTCAATTCCTTTTCCATTGTCAGTAATACATAAGTTAGCTGGAAAAGAATTGGTACTTAATATAATTTCTCCATTTTCTTCTATGGCTTCAACAGAATTTTTAATGATATTAACGAGGGCTTGCTCCAATTGCTCTTGATCTGCTTGTATATAAATCGGATTAGGTGATAATTGGGTGATGATCTTAATATTTTTCATTTGGGCTTCAACTGACATTAGCGTAGCGATGCTTTGGGCTACTTCATTTAGTTCTATTCTTTTCTTATTTGGTTGAGGCAAGCGAACTACTTTGGCAAAGTTTTGCATGAATGTATTGAGCCTATCATTTCGATTAATGGAAATATCTATGGCTGATTGATACTCTGCTTGCATATCTTCAGGAATAGAAGGTTGAAAATGAGCGAGAGATTGTAAAATAGAATTAATCGGTCCTATCGAATTATTAACCTCATGGGCCATCATCCGAATTACTTTACCATAGGCTCTTTTTTCTGTTTTGAGTATTTCGTTAGAGAGTTCTTCTATCATAATAAACTCCCGCTCAAATCCTCTATCAATGAACTTAGATTTTTGACATTTGAATTGTTCTAATCCCTCCAGTTTAATAGTTTTGGCTTCTCCTACAGCTAATTCTTTTAATTGATGGATAATGGGATGATTGATCTTATCAATAGATTCTCCTTTAACACTATCCTCTTGATTCAATATGGCTAAAGCTCTTGGATTGATCTCTGTGATTTCTCCATCGAAATTGAGTAGAATGATTCCTGTGGGGGAAGCATTGATCAGTTTGATCAAAAAATAGTGCTGCTCTTGTTGGTGTACTCTCTCATGCCTTAGTCGATCAATCATTTCATTATAGACTGAAATGAGTTGATCCATTTCTTGTGAACCTGTCTTTAAAAATTTAGTAGTAAAATCTTGATCTTTGATCGCATCTACACCAGATAAAATAAAATTAATGGGTTGACTGATCGATTGATAGAGTTTATAGGCCAGATAGCTCAAAAGTATTAAAGATAATTCCGCAATGATTAAGTAGAGCGGTTTTTCCTTGAATAGAAAAAAGCTCAGTACTGCTATTGCTGTAATCAGTAGGGAAATAAATAAGCTATATTTGGCTTTAAGCGTCATGTGGAATATCATATTTTTCCAGCCTTCTGTATAGTGCATTTCTACTAATACCTAAGGAGCGAGCGACCTTACTGATATTTGCCTGATGAAATTCCATCGCTTTTATAATCATTTGGATTTCCATTTCTTCTATCGTAATGGTTCCCACAGCAGGCATGCTATTGGCTGAGTTAGCCTGTAAGTTAATCAATTGGCTTTCAAAATCGCTAATTTCCAATTCATTTTTTGGAGAAACTAGTACGGTTCGTTCTACCACATTTTTTAATTGGCGGATATTTCCTGGAAAGGGGCGTTCTCCAAGCCATCTTAATGCTTTTTTACTCACGCTTAAATTAGGGCGATTGTAGATGGCTTTTAAATTATTGATAAAGAAATTTACTAGTAGCGGTATATCGGTATTGCGTTCTCTTAAAGAGGGCAACTGTAAACTAATGAGGTTAATTCTATAATAAAGATCTTCTCTGAATGTGCCATCAGCCACCATTTTTTCCAGGTTTTTATTGGTGGCACTAATGACTCTTATATTCACTTTTTTGGTTTGGCTACTACCAAGTGGCTCGAAGCTTTTTTCTTGAAGAACTCTTAATAATTTTACTTGGGCACTTTTATCTAAATCCCCAATTTCGTCTAAAAAAATAGTTCCTGTATTAGCTAATTCAAATCGGCCAATGCGGTCAGTATGTGCATCGGTAAAAGCACCTTTCTTGTGTCCAAACATTTCGCTTTCAAATAGGCTGGTAGAAATACCTCCTAAGTTGACTTTTACAAAGGGATTATTTTGGCGAAGGCTATTTTGGTGAATGGCTTCGGCTATTAATTCCTTACCAGTTCCGCTTTCACCTAATATTAATACACTGGCATCAGTCTGACTAATTCTGCTAAGAGTTTGAAGAACATTAATAATAGTAGGGTGTTCTCCTACGATATTATCTAAGTGATAGTTTTGGTTCAGTTCTTTTCTGGTAACATCCTCTACAACTGATTTAGAAATTTGCAGGCAAGAGCGAATGGATTCCAATAAATGATTGTTATCCCAAGGTTTAGTGAGAAAATCCCTTGCACCTCCTTTCATCCCTTCAATAGCTAACTCCATACTCCCCCAACCTGTCAATAATATAATAGGTACACTAGTCGCAATAGCTCGAATTTCTCTTAATAAGGCTAATCCTTGTTTACCAGAAGTATCAATACTGAAATTCATATCCAATATAATCAGTTCTGGTAGTTCTTCGGCTATCATTTGCAAAGCTTGCTCGGGGCCTTCTGCTCCTTTAAAAGCAAAGCCGTTTTGTTTAAAAAGGAAACTAAGAGAGGCCCGAACGGCCATATCATCATCTATTACTAAAATCATATTTTCGTTTTTTGCGCGAGGGATAGTAGCGGTATGGGGCGTCCATGCGTCCGCTTACGGAACTTAGTGATGCGCAGGCTCCAATAAGAGACAAGCAGCACTTAGTGTAGTAGTGGGCGCATAGCCGCATAAGAGCGGATAGCCCGACCCGATCCTTATTTTTCATCGGTGGGCGGACACATAGGTCCGCCCCTACGGGCCGATGAAAAATAAGGATCGGGACGCGCCCTAATTTTCAATTTTATTCTTCGTGTAAGGCAGTTGCTGGATGTATTTCTGCTGCTTGCCTACTTGGTATGAAGGAGCAAAGAAAGACTAATCCGTAAATAAATACGATAGCACAAACAATACCTTTGAGATAGATAGACAATTCCATTTCAAAGAGTTGAAAATAGGGTAATTGTATCGCAAAAAACAGTCCTAATAAAATAGCCATACTTGCGATGACAAAATTCTCTCCGATAAAGTGGCGGCTAATACTCGAAGTGGTGGCTCCTAGTGCTCTACGCAATCCTATTTCACCTTTTCGTTTACTGGTATTATACCAAACAACTCCGAATAATCCCAAAGCTACATTAAAAATAAGAAAAATGCTGATGGATAGGATAATTAACATGAACACCCATGTTTCTCTCTTATTTTTACTTTCCACTTCGTTTAGGTCTACGATTTCAAAGCTCCAATCTTTGACGCTACTTCTGATTGTTTCGTCTATAGTAGCCTCATAAGTTAGTGGGGTATTTTCTTTAAGTTTGATGTAGGTATAGAAGCCGTGTTTTAGATATTTTTTTTGCAATACATGAAATGTCCCATTTGGTTCTTCATCAAATGCGCCTTTATATTTGTAATGATCTACAACACCTATAATTTTCACATCATCTGGTGTTCCAATCTTTAATATTTTGCCTAAAATATTTTCATTAGGGTAATAGGCTTCTTTGAATTTTTTATTTACAACAACTGGAGGGTTTTTCCCCAATTGATTATCCGTATTAAACCATTCTCCTTCTATTAGACTTAATTCCATGGTTTCTAAAAAACCCTCATCTGCTTCGTGTAACTGAGATTTCAATTGAAAGCCATTATCATCACTATTAGTGGTGGAAGATGAGCCAGACATTGGGTAACTGCTGCCTATTGCAACTGAAGCAATTCCAGGCAATTGTTGAATAGTTTTTTTTAGTTGATTGATATTTTGCATCAAGATTAAAGAGTCTATTCCTTCAGCAGGGCTGATATCGGCGACCAATACTTTTTCTGTATCATAACCTAATGGTTCTGAATAGAGTTGGTAATTGTAAATTAGGTAGGTAGAAATCCCTAAAAGGATGAAGAAAGAGATCAGAATTTCTAAGCCTAATAAAGCGTATTGTCTCTTTTTATTCCATATTAGTTTAAATAAGTGCTTAATCATTGATTTTATTTTTTAGGGCGTTAACAATAGCTAATCTGGACATTTTCCATGCTGGAATGGCACCTGAAAGGATGCCAAAGAAAAGGCAAACAAGCAGGCTATAAAGAAATACTGGCAGATTAAATTTTAGTTGTGTATCAGCGATAATATTGAGGCTATTGAAAAAGTAAATGGCTATTATTGACAAGCCAATTCCTATGATAGCACCAATCATTGTCAAGACGATATTTTCAAATAAAAACTGTAAGATGAGATTATTCGTATTGGCTCCAAAAGCTTTTCGTACGCCAATTTCCGAAGCTCTTTCGATAATCCGAGTGGAGTTAATATTAATCAAATTAAGAGTTGGTAATAAGATAAATAGGCTCAATAGAATAGCAAGTGTCATGACTAATTTTCTGACACTTTTTTCTTTTTTGTAGCTATACATCATTTCTTGTGCATAATTTTCAAAAAAGGTCAATGGAATAAGTTCTGTTTTATTATAATGATCTTTGGCTGGCATTGGCAATTGACTTCCTAAATGTGCTAATTCATCTATCAATGCTTGTTTTTGATGATCATCTTTAGTTAAATAAACAGCATTAAAAGAACCTAATAGTTTATCGCTTTTAAAGTGATCTTCATGTGCTAAGGTGTAGGGAACATAAATATCTGATTTAACAAAATCATGACTACATTTGACGTCCTCAATGACACCAATTACTTTATACTCTTTTTGGCCAAATTCGACTGACTGTCCGAGTACATTGGTTTGGCTACCAAAATATTCTTTTTTTAGTTTTTCGCTAATGACTGCAACAGGTTCTCGATTCTCAATTTGTGGATTTTGATAGGCTTGGCCTTCTAAAAATTTAAAATCAAAAATATCCCAATAAGCTTTGTCGGTATAACTACCGTCATAAGCTAATTTTTTATCATTCCGATAACAAGCGAATTGCTCTCTAGGAATAAATAAGCTTTGGTTGATTGCATTTTTAGCCTTACTTAAGTGTTCATTGATTGTCTTGAAACTCATTTGACTGATACTCATGCCTGTTTGCTTGTCTTTGACACTCAAGGTACTATCCACCTTCATAATACCTGCTTGATAAGTCGTATCTTTTTTATAAATCGTATCTTGTTCGATTCTTATCTTATGTAATCGAAAAGCAAAAACCATATTATCTTTTTCCGTTAATGGATAATTATTACCAAGTTCATTTTGTAAAAAAGTAATGACCAAGGTTAATATCATCAAAGTGAGACTGATGCCGAATAAGCTGATGAAGGTGAAGAATTTTCTTCTTTTAAGTACCTTCAGGGATATTTTAAAATAATTCCAGAGCATATGATTATAAATTTAGGTGTGGTCTAAAAAACATTAGGGCTTATACTGATTAGTTAACTTGGCTACCATCAAATAGACGAAGTAGTCTATTCGTTTTTTTAGCCATTCCTTCATCATGTGTTACCATAATAATCGTGGTATTTTGTTCTTTATTGAGTTTCATGAGTATGTCCATAATTTCATTACCCATCACAGAATCTAAATTACCTGTTGGCTCATCGGCTAAGATGATTTCAGGCCCACCAATTAGTGCTCGAGCTATGGCTACCCTTTGTTTTTGCCCGCCTGATAATTGCGTAGGAAAATGGTTTTTACGATTGCTTAAGCCAACCATCTCTAATACTTCTGAAGCTTTTTCTTTAGGATTAATACCGTTAGAAGAGCGATATAATAAAGGTAGGGTTACATTATCAATCACACTCAAATCATTGATTAGATGAAAGCTCTGGAATATGAATCCTAAGTTTTCATTTCTAAACTTGGCTAAGGATTTACCCTTTTTATGATTCATTAATTCTCCTCCTATTTCTATTTGGCCATCACTGGGTTCATCTAATAAACCGATGATATTGAGCAGCGTACTTTTCCCACAGCCTGATGGGCCCATTATGCTCAAGAACTCTCCTTTTTGCACTTGCAAATTGATGCTGTTTAAGGCTAATGTTTCTATAGTTTTTGTTCTATAGACTTTAGATATATTTTTTAAATCGATCATAGTTTTTTTATTTTTAGCTAAGTAATTTAATGTGCCAAATGATTCTTTAAACATTCCTTAGAATTAGATAACTCCTCCAGATTCTCTGCAATAATTGCAGGTATTCACTGCGTGTATTTTCCATTTCTGAAGTGGCTATATTTAATTCTGTGATACTAATTTTTTCTTTTAAGAATTGCGTCTTTACTATTTCATAGCGTTCTTTAGTCAATGCCTCTATTTTCAAGGCATTCTCTAATGCACTTTTTAGCTGTAGATAATTATCATATTCTATTGCTAATTCATTATTACTTTCTAATTGAGTCCATTTGCGTTTCTGTTCTATGATTTCTAAAGCTAAAGCAGCTTGTTTGCGTCTTTCCTTCTGCACGCCCCAATCTACTAAAGGGATAGAAAATTGTAGTTCTATCGATTGCTGAATTTTAGATTGATTCAATGCCTCATTGAATTCTTCTGCGCTTTGCGACCAACCCACTGATGCCATCAATCCCGCCTGCCAACCTGAAGATGCTTTGACTAAAGCTTGTTGCTTTTGAGCCTCTAAAGTAGCTATATCCAGGTTGCTTAATCGCGGATCTGTTTCATTTCTTCTTCTTTGTACCTCCTCCAAAGATAAATCAAAATCTGGCGGCACATTGGGTGTCTCTAATCTTATATCACTCGTACTCTTCGCATTTAAAAATAAAGCTAATCGCATATTCGCTGCTTGTTCTCTTTGTAGCAGTCCCTCTATTGTTTGCTCTACAGATAATTTTTGCACTTCCAATTGTAGCAAATCACCTTTGGATAAATGCCCTAAGTCATGCCTCCTTTGAGCAATTAAGTATAATTGTTCACTAACAGCTAATTGCTCTTTAGCTATGGCTAAATCATTTTGAGCAATTAATAGTGCAAAAAAATAATCCAAAGAAGTTAGCTCAATTTCCCTCATAGACTGCTGTTGCTGTTGCTTCGCTAAATTTCGCTTCAAAGGAAAGATTCGTTGATCCCACTTTCGCTGATTGGGCTGAAAAAAAGGCTGATAATAAGAAAGCCTAAAGGGCTGCGCAAAATATTGATGCTGTTTAAGCGCTAAATCATCATAGCGTTGCAAGTCAATATTAGCCATCAACTGCCCACCAGTTAAAGCAACTTCCTGAGTAATCGCTAAGCCAATATAGGCATTGTGATTTCGGACAGGGCTAAAAAGTACATTGCCATCTGGCTGAATGACTTCTCTAAATGCACTCGAGTAATTAGGCAAACTTCCATTGAGTCGGATTTGCGGGAGCCTATCAATCTGATAAAGCTCCCACTCACTCCTTGCAATCTCATGATTGCTTTCTGCAATCTTACTTAGCACAGTATGATTTTTAGCGTACTCTATACAAGCCTCTAAAGACATATTTTCTTGAGCTTGTAATAGCAGACTAATAAAGCTAGTGATAAATATAGAAATAATGATTCTCATCTCTAATTTTTAGCTTTTACAGTACAATGATCTCCCCTACGATTCACATAGATAGAGTTTAACTCATCAAAGTGATCTAATAATATATCTTCGTACTTTTCAAAGTCTGCTTGTCCTAACTTTTGTGAATTCACTTTCAGTACTTTTTGATCATACTTGATAGTTGCTGTTTCAGCAGATTCAATGAGTCCATCTGCTTCTAATTCATCTAACATATCATATAACCAATCTAACATATCATCGGTATCTATTTCTAAACCAAAACTTCCCGAAAGACTAATAGAAGTTTGAGTAGATTTGCTCTTAGTCGATGAATGACTTTGAGCATTTAATTGGGTATTTATGGTTAAACATAAAAGGCTAAAGGCTGCTGCTAAAATTAAATTTTTCATGATATTTGTTTTTGAGTTTAAAAATTAGGTTTTATTTATTTTATTTTAAATTCCTCTAGGTATTCGTACTTTTCTGTCTTAGAAATAATCACTGACTCACCGGCAGACAAACCACTAACTATTTCTATTTTATCTGAATTTTGTAAGCCAATTTCTACGGATCGCTTAATGGCTTGGTCCCCTTTCACGACAAATAAATCTTGGATTTTACTACCTTTAAAGGCTGCTCCATTCGGTAGATAAAGTGCCTCTTTCACTTCATTGACAACGGCAAATACATCTACTCTAAGGTTGGGTCTTAAGAGGTCTTTATCTGTCTCTTCTAATTGAATCACAAATCCAATTTGATTATTCTCTGCACTTGGTAGTATGTGATCTATCTGCCCCATGATATCTTGTCGATTAATACGAACGATCACTGGCAAGCCCTCTTTTATCTGCTTGGCATAACGATCTGAACAAGCGGCTTCTACCTTAAAATGATCTAAGTCCGCAATTTTGGCAATCGCTTCCCCTTCCATTACTTTTTGACCAATATTCTGATTAATCCAAGTTAATACCCCCGCTCTTGGAGCCAAGATTTGACTCTTGTCCAATTTATCTTTCAATACCGCTAATTGCTTTTCTTGAATCTTTACTTCTAATTCTAAGTTTTCTTTCTCACTCGCTAATGATTGGCGTTTGAAGTCTAATTCGTTTTGCAACTTCTTATGCTCCAACTCACTGATAGCAATTTCTAATTGAGCTTGCTCAATAGCTTCTGTCGTAGTACCACCCACTTGCTGTAAACTCTCCAAATCTATCAAATAAGCACGCTGTTGGTCCAACTGCAAACTCAATATCTCCTGCTGAAAATTCAATTCTCTAATTTCCTTATCTAATTGTAGTTGGAGTTTATAAACATTATT
>JAHDDN010000124.1 GCA_020629335.1 Chitinophagales bacterium
GTTAATTCATCATTCATGATAAATAATTAGCTTACGGCTAATAGTATTCTCTTTGTTATTAATTTGAAGCCAATAGAGACCATTAGGCATGTCAGATGTATTGAGTATGTTTTTACTTAGATGCAATTCGCCTGATTGTATTAATTGACCGTTGGCGTTTAGAATTTGGTATTGGCTCTCTTGCTGTCCCTCAATCTCTATTATTAGGCTTTTATCTGCTGGATTGGGATAGTAATTGAGTTGATTATTTTTTAGGGTGTACACATTAGTAGAAGTATCTATTGCTGGGGTTTTTACTTTAAGAAAGCCTGCTTTATAAGAAAGAAGTAGATTATGATTTTCATCTTCAAAAATCGGACTATCTTCTATATCAATACCATTTAGGTTCATATAATTTCCCCATGTTAAAGAGAAACTATTATATTTCATTAAATAACTATTTGAAAGTGCCCAAATTCTTCCGAAGCTATCTTCAAATACGTACCTAACATTTCCTTCTAAGGGATAAGAAATCCATTCCTCATCTTGGGTATAGCATGCTAAAACACTTTTAGCACTGCACCATAGTTCATTCTCTTGACTTTGGATAACATTGATGATAGAATTAGTACCTAATTCCATTGCAGGAAAACCCAGCGACTCTGTATTTCCCCATTCATCCATTAGTACTGCGTAACTACTATTAGATCCTACGACATAAAGTAGACTATCCTCAGTATTTAATTTTTTAATTTCGTTTATCACATTAAAATACGGGAAACTTTCATCATCTGGCGTTAATGTCAATATGGTATCTTCTTTATAAATTTGTACATAGATTGAAGAAGATTCTCCTGCGGCAATGTAATAATTTTGTTGTTCATCGTCAATATACATAGCTGTTATCTTTGAAGCATTTTCATCAGGCTTTCCTGTATTCAAATGTTTTAATTGGAAACTATTGTCTTCTAATTGAAACAAGCCAGCCACCTCTCGTCCATTATATGCTATATTCATAGCGACCCAGATATTTCCTTGCGTATCTTCACTTATTTTAGATATAGGACCAATGATTTTATTGTAGTTAAAAAAGCCATTACCATAATATGGGTAGTGAGTAAGGCTATCATTTTGATACATAAATATCCCATCTCGTTCGGTCCCCATCCAATATCTTCCTTGACTATCTAAGTAGGCTGAAGATTCCATGACTTCTGAATGCGAATGGCCTAATAGTTGATCTATCTTACAAATAGTTAGGCTATCATTTGATGACGGAATCTCACTAAAAGAAGCTGGATTAAGATCAGGAATGTTATAAGAGTTTAAATCTATATTTGAAAGTCTGATTAATTTATTTTTTCTACCCACCCAAACATTATTGCTCTGATCTACAGTCAAAATAGCAAATGATGCATTGTAAGCATCATTATCCACTTCAAAGCCTATAAGATGACCTTCGTAAAAGGTACTGGCATATATGATGTCAGGTGCACCACCAATGCCAGTATATGGACTACCTGTTAAAAACCAAATTTGACCTTCATTATTTCCTGCTATATCATTAATAAAATATCCTGGAAAAACAGGATTAATAGTATTAGTTTCTCCAAAACCAGCATTAATACAATACATGGTATCATAAAAACTTAAATCTTTATTGATCACTTCTAGTCCATCATTATGTCTTCCAAACCAAACATAATCAGAAGTGTCTACATATAATTCAGTATAGTCATTGCTACTATAAAAGTACTTTAGCAAGATGGTATCACCTTCTAATGAGTAAAGTTTATGACCTCCACCTCTATATGTTATATATATGTCACCCTCTTTTGTTTTAACCATATCCCCTTTATTAACAATATTAGATGTTTCACTTCCAAAAGTATAAGACTGAATACTATCTTCATTAATAATATTCAGCGTAGCTTTATTATAGACATTAGGTGCCTCATAAACCAATAGTTCATCATTATTAAGTGTGTCGACGTATAAATCCAAAACTCTACCTATGGATAAAGAGTCTACTGTAGTATATTTAGGGATAAATTCCGTACCCGTGAATTTCATGACTCCTCCTTGACTGGAATCATAAAAACCAATCCAAATATTACCTTCACTATCTTCTGAAAAGGCTTTCGCTCTGCCTGTTAGCAAATCGTATTCATCTTCATCATAGTGGGTAAAGCTGCCATCTTCATAAGTATAAATACCATTATTATTGGTGCCTATCCATACTTTATTATGGCTGTCTACGTATAGGCCAGATATGTCATCGTCCACAAAACCATTATCGCTATTAAAAACCGTATAATCGGCTATTTGGCTATCGGCATTTTGACAGAGCAAGACTAATATGAGTAGGAGAAAAATCTTTTTCATGATATTCATTTTTAATGTACAACCATTAGTTTTTGTCTGGAAATAGAAGCACCATTTTTGCTTAATTGACAAAAATAGGCCCCATTGGGCCATGCTTGGGTATGGAGCATAAGCTCTCTTTCATTGGGTTTTATTTTTTGTTGATGGATGACTCGACCAAATAAATCTAAGACTACTAATTCCATTTCTGTTGAGATATTTTGTAACTTCAATATAGTTGATTGATTAGCTGGATTGGGATAAATTTGATTAATTTGCCCATTCCTGATATTGGTAACAGCAACATCTATTGTATCACATTCAGTAGCAAAGGCTGTTGTTCCAAATGGAGGATTAAATTGACATAAAGCAGTTAAATTAAAAGTATAATTTTCACAAGCTAATAAAGAACTGAAAGTTAGTTGTGTACTATCAGTAATTCCTGTAGTAACTAAAGTATCTGCATGAATCAACTCGTATTCATAGGTATTGCTATCATTGATGGCAGTCCAGTATATTTGGTAGCTTGTATCTTGCTTACTAATTACACTTTCGGTATAAATAGTATCTAGCTCACTACATTCGTAATAGCCACCTACAGTAAAGGTTTCACAATGAATATCCGTACAGCCATCTTCGGCAATTAGAGTCATACATACTTCATAAGTATTAGGCTCCTCATAAATTTCATAGGGATTTGGAGAAGAGGACCCATACGTCCCATTTCCATAATCCCAAACTACTTCATAATAAGTGCTGACAGTAGAACTATCATAAAAAGCTACTGCCATTGCTTCTTCATTGTATATATTATAAAAAAAGAGCGCCTCACATTCCAAATCAAAGCTTTCACAGTAAGTATCACTACACCCTCCATAGCCATATATAGTCAAACATACTTCTTGGCCATCTTGCACGCCTTCTGCTTGGTAATAATTGGCTTCGTCACTGACAATTACTCCATCTAAAATCCACTCATAAGCAGCAATTCCTGCAGCACCAATAGCTGTCGATTCAAAGTACATTCCACTATACTGATTTTCAAACTCATAAGAGGCGGAACAACTCAAATCCAATGTTTGACAAAAAGTATCTTCGCACGATTGATCTGTTAAAATGTGAAGACAAACTTCAGCTTCTTCCAAACCTCCTAAATTGAAGCTTTCTTCTTCACTCACTAAGTCTTCCTCTAAAAACCACTCTAGCGCCACTATCTCTCCACTTGCTACTGGATTGAGGCTTAGAAAAACACTATCTATGGTATAATCAATATGGTATTGAGCATAACAGTATTCACTATCGGCTTCTATAACAGATAATGTATAATCTTCGGTTTCACCATACAAATAATCTCCACAGGGCAAACCGTATTGACCTAGATAGGACATCACAATTCGCACTCGCCTCTCTCCTACACTTACATCTTCAGGTATCGTAAAAGAAGTGCTAACTGTTTCACTACTAACAGACGTTTGGGCACTTAATTCATTGAGTTCAATGGCTTCATTTCCATTCCAATCTACATAAACGAAAAAAGCTTGATTATAAATGTTATTACTATAGCCTGGTGTTAAAGTTAGGCTAATTTCTTCCCCTAATTCTCCGACAGTATTAAAGAAGAATAATCTCCATAACCATTATCATTGAGACTAAAATTATCAATAGCTCCCATGTTCACATTGGCAATATACTCTGATCCACTTAATGAAGAGGATACACAATAGCCCAGCAAACAAGGAGTTGTAAACTCCTCTATATGGGTCAGAAAACTGTAAGTACCATCAAAGCATTTTACTTGTAAATCAAAGCTATAAGGCGTACATTCAGTAATATTATTATTGGAGAAATTGAAGATAGGATCATTAAAGATTTCGTTGTGAATCTCATTTCCGTCCATATCAAACATGGAGATATGATATTCGGCATTTACAGACTCTTCGAGTATTTCAATACTAATTTCGCCAAGTGCTGTCGAATAAATAGTGTCTACTTCTGCATAAGGACACTGTATTTGTATCCACTCACAATGTGTACTACTACAGCCTTCCAGTGTTTGAATGTTTAAACATAGCTCTTGACCTAACTCATCATCTAAGTTTATAATCAAGCTATCTTCTGTAGCGGCTACTACTCCATCTAATGTCCATTCATAAGAGGTAATCTCACTAATGGAGGCTGCATTTGAATTGACTTGATAGGCTCCGATATCTACTCCTTGATAATTAAAAGTAGTTGCACAACCTGCTTCACAATTGAATAAAAATGGCACTATCAGCTCACTCTCTCCATAAGTCGAAGAGCAGTCCGTTTCTATTAAAAGTTGATACCATTCACAAACTTCTAAACCTTCTACCTTTAAAGTAGCATATTCAGAATTGACCGTTTGATTACTCAAAATAGTGCTATCCATATCTAAAATACTCAGACTATATTCCTCTGCATTATAGGCACCATTATAACTAATTTGGCAGCTCAAACTATCAGTTATAATACTGACATCCATAGGTATAGCACATTCATCTGAAATCCACTCACATTTTTCAGAACTACAGCCACCAAAAGTAGAGATTTGCAAGCAAACCATTTGACCTATCGAATCATTGATACCCAATATAAGAGTATCTTCCTCACTAATCCACTCTCCATCTATCGTCCATTCATAAAGGGCAATACTATCATCTAAAGCACCCGATAATGAAGTAAAACGATACTCACTATTTTCATTCAAATTAGTATCAAAGGCCGCCAAACAACCATCTTCACCGCAATAAGTATTACCAAAAACTGTTTCAATAAACCCACTCTCTACTGTATTCATGCAATCCGCCTGCACACTTACCTCAAATGTAGCACAATGTCTCCAATCTAAATGAGTATATGTGACGCTATCTGCTTCTGAGGTAGTGCTCCGAATAAGTGAATCATCTTGAAAAACTTGATAATCATAATTAGCAACCACATTCCCAGGCAAGGTAATAAGTGTTAACTCACGTGGAGCATCTGAACTTGCATAAAGCCCTAAAGGTTTTTGACAATAATTCTCCAAATCTGTATCAAGGAATATACATTGCTGTGCCGTACAATTATTATCTGTCTCTAAAGTCAAGCAAATATTGTTACCAAAGTAGGTCCCAGCATCTATTGGTATGATTGGATTTTCCACTTCATAAATATTAAATACTTCATTATTTTTCTGCCAAGCATAAGTAAAACTCGAAAAAACATTAGTAACAGGATTAGCATAAAATTGCACTTCACTATAGCCCTCTGGTATCGGTTCATGCGTAATATTAACACTACAATCATCACACTTAGCATAAATCAAAGTATCCAAAACAGCGCTTTGGCCTAATACTGCTCCACAATCTAAAGTAGCAGTCACTTGAACAGTATCACAAATTCCGATAGTATCACTGATAAAAGAATAGTTAGCCTCTGAAGATAAAGTATATAAAAGCGTATCCCCAGCAGTATCATAAATAGTAAAATGATAATTAGCTAACTCACTACTTGCCTGCTCACAACTCACATTAATGGTATGAAATTCATCCGCAATAACATTCAAGTTTTGAGGCGAGGGACATTCACAATAACTCTCTATTTTCTAATTCAAAAAAAGCAGGCTCTTCTGCATTGTCCCCACAATAAGTCGTGGTCAATAAAGTATAGTTCTCACAAGGCTCAATGGCCAAATCTGTGAAAACGATACTATTCTCTTCCTCATAAGTATCCACTATGGTATCACCAAGCTCAGTTAAAAGCACATAATGATAGCCAAAAAATTCATTTTCCGCATCTACTTCAGCCGCTACACTCAATTCAAATAGATTATTAGCATTTACTTCCACATTCTCTACTGATGGACAGTCACAATAGCTCGTTATCGCCACTGGCTCGCTATAAGGACTATCATCTATAAAACTTCCACAAGTAGCTTTAAGACTTACCCAAAACTCCTCACAAGGCATTAGATATGGCGAATTAATAAGCACTGAATTTTCATCATAAAGTGCTACTTCCATAATCGTTTCACCATCTTTCTCGATTAGTACATTATAATTAGATGGATTATTAATTGGTGTATCAAACTCCACCATTATTTGATAAGGAATGGTAGAATTAACTACTACATTTTCAGGTGTGTAGCAAATAGGAGTAATTTCTTCACAATACTGATCTACACAAGCATCATCAGTGATGATCTCCAAACACACTATTTTACTATATAAAATTGATTCAATAAGGGTTTGAGTTTCACCTTCGGAAACTCCATCCAACGTCCACTCATAACTTTCTATTTCAGAGGAAGAAACAGAGGTACTACTAAATTCAAAGATAACAGGGCTGTTATTTGTATAAGTAAAATGAGCACCACAACTCAAAATCTCTATCAATTCGCAAGTTTCATTCTCACATAAGTCGCTGTCGAGTATATTTAGGCAAACTTCATAGGTTCCTACTTCTGCATAAGTATAAGTTATTGTCTCAGCAAATGGACCTTGAAAAGTTTCTCCATTACCAAAATCCCAACTCATATAATCCACAGTTTCTCCTTCTGATGCTATAGAGTTATTCAAAAGTATTAATTCTAAACTAATCGCATCATAATCAAATTCTGCTATACATTGTGAGCTGACCTGCAATGAAAAGCAAAAACATATCAATAGATATATTTTCTTCATGGGGCAAAAAATTTGGGTTAAACAGGGTATAATACATTAAAAATTCAACTTAAAGATAGTATTTCATATTCAATTATCCAAAATCAGATACCATCTTTAATCGATCCTAAGTATAACTCACCCAAATATTTTCTTCTCGATATTCACCATGATTTTTTTCGACATCAATCTTTACTAAGTTTAAAGCACCCTCTACCATGTATTCGCCAGAACTGGTGATCTTCCGATTTAGGAGGCTTTCCCAAAAAGGGATGTCTCCTTTTACATTCATGGAGTTTTCGCAGACTTTGATGATTTTTGCTTGGCTTTTGAGATGGGTTCTGATCCAGGGATCATAGATTTTTTCACCTTCTTTTTTATTGATGTAATCAGTCATTTTCATGGCTGGAAACTGATGCTTGAAGGTTGGGCGGATTGGAATAATGAAATGTTGATAGCCCAATTCTTTAACTACTTGTTTAGCTCTTGCAAGTAGTAATCTGCTGAAACCTTTGCCTTGATGCTCTTTGGTTACAATAATTTGTAAGCCACCTAAGGTGTTGGGTTCGATTTGGTTTTCATAATCATTAATTCCTTTTTGGAGCTGCCAGTCCCAACCTTCATTTGGTAATTCACTTAATGATTGATCCCAAAATAAGGGAATGGCATTCATAAAACCTATAATATTTTCATCTTTATCTATCATAAATATTTGTGCAAATGGATAATACTCCTCTAATCGTTGCCAGTATTTTTTTGTGATGGGGGAATTTAAAACTATGGCTGGAAAAGCCTCTTGAATGGCTGTTCTGTATTGTTTTAATTGTTGGGTGTTTAGGGCTGAGAGATCCAAGTATTTCATCACAATATCATCTACTAATTTATAATTTCAGGTATGTAAAATAACAAATATTATACTTCTTTTCACTTAATTTTTGTTTATAGCTTGGAATCGGCTTAGGGATGGAAGTGGTATGTGGCGTTAATGGCCTGACTTATGGAACTTAGGCGGACGCAGGCTGGCCCAAAGGGCAGACAAGTGCGCCTTAGTGGAATAGGAAGGACATAGCCACATAAGAACGGACAGCCCGACCATGCGCCTCTTTAATGACAAATTAAAAATTACGAATTACGAATTGATTTTGCTCGTGCTGTGCACTTCGCTTTACGAGCGCATGGGAAGCCCCTAATATTTATGAACTCGTTTAAAGTTTTTCAGCTACATCATAAAACTTTAAATGAGTTCTATAAAAAAAGGCAGAGTTGGAGACTCCGCCTTTTTGATTAATTTATTTATATTTTGCTTTTTGTTGATCAGTTCTTCTGTGCATGAATTACTCGCTACTGAAATAGAGCCTGTCCATTCGTCATAACTAGGACGAACGACTCGATAGGTATGAATGCCTGGCTCTAAAGAAAGTGTTAGTGTGCCTGTTTGGCCACAGTCGGGAGTAATATCTAAGAAAGTGCCATCGAATTGACCTTCGTAGGCATCATCTATCCATACGTCTAAGGCGCCTTGGTAGTATTGGTCTGTCCAAAACATGGCTTCGCCTTTGTCTGGGCCATTATCAGAATCTGTGCAGCCAATAAAGAAGAAAGGAAGTGTAAACAGGGCTAATAGTAATAGGTTTTTCATCTTAGTGGTTTTTGGTTTTTGTGAAAGAATGTTATTATGATTATTTTGGGCTTCATTAGTTTAAGTAATGCTACAAAAATACGTATTTATGTTTTCAAAAGAATTATTTAAGGATAAAATCGCTTTAGTGACTGGTGGTCGAAGTGGTATTGGCTTTGAAATTGCGAAGCAGTTGTTAGAGCATGGAGCCACTAAGGTGTATATTGCTTCAAGAAATGAGGAGAAAATGCT
Source organism: Chitinophagales bacterium (assembly GCA_020629335.1). The sequence goes on from JAHDDN010000124.1 coordinate 8,875, forward strand.
TAAAGCAGCGGAAGAGCTCAGAGCTTTTGGTGCTTGTGATACTTGCGTTTGTGATATACGAGAATTAGAACAGGTAACAAAGATGGCGGCTCAAATTAAAGAGACTGATGGGCGCTTAGACATTTTGGTCAATAATGCGGGGGGACAATTTCCTTCTGCGGCTAAAGATATTAGTCCTAATGGTTGGAATGCGGTGATCAATAATAATTTGAATGGTACTTGGCATGTTACTCAAACAATGGCGAATGAATTTTTTATTCCAGCCAACTCAGGTATTATCGTAAATATTATTGCAAATATTTATCGTGGATTTCCAGGCATGGCACATACTGGTGCTGCCAGAGCTGGAGTAGATAATTTGACTAAGACTTTGGCTGTAGAGTGGAGTAAATATAATATCCGAATTAATGCGGTAGCTCCAGGTATTATTCAGTCAACTGGATTAAAGCAATATCCGCCTGCGCTGATAGAAGGTATTGCTAAAACAGTGCCTGTTAAACGTTTAGGTACAGTGGAAGAAGTGGCATATTTGACCAGCTTTTTGATGAGTCCAATGGCTGGATTTATTACTGGAGAGACCGTGTATATTGATGGAGGGCAGCGTTTGTTTGGGGATGTGTTTCAATTATAAAATAAAGAAGGGAGAAGCGATTATGCGTCTCCCTTTTTACTGCATTTTATTTAGTTAGGCAACTGCTCTTGAATGATATAGTTGGCTATATTAGAAGGATTATTTGGATGAGTCGCTATATTAAAAAACAATAGATTTAGTTCATTTCCAACTCCTTGATAAATGGAAATGCCATTCATATCCAAGTCTCCTGCTTGATAACCTTCATAGGCATAATTTGCGAAGCCTTCTGTATTTTCTGGGGCAGTTAGTACTTCAAAGAAAATGCTATTGATATCATTATTGAGCCCTTGAAAGATTACTTGTTGATCTATATTGGCATTGCCTGACCAAAGGGCATAATTAGGGCCTGCTTCTACTTGCGCGTTTTCTCCCCATGCTATCATAGTCGTAAAATCTACTTCTGTTTGTTCATTACTTAAACTAATAGCTGTCGGAGTCATCGCTCCTAAGTGATTTCTATGACGAACAGCCATAAAATAATCGCCTGCGTCTAATTCATTAATGCTTATAGCTGAAGTACCGTCTGTATCTACCACATCTCCATCTCTTTGCAAAAGCGCTGATCGAGTAGCTAAGACCTGACTGGGATCTGTCGCACTTCTTAACTCAATGAACACCCAATCTACTATGGCATTTGATCCTTCGGTGGATAATACTTCTGCCATTATGTTTTCTCCTCCTCCATTTCCCATATGTTCAAATCCACTTAATGCTGTATAAGGCTCTGTTAATGGTATCCAATTATTCTCTCTTAGGTCATCTCTCATTAATTCGTCTACAGAATTAATCAATGCGCCCATTAAATACATTTTAGGTGCAATCATGAGATTGTCTGAGGAATCTATATCCCATATGAATATACTGGCTTGATCGTTTTTTACTCCACCAATAAGTAATTGTCCATCAGCAGATTCTTCTAAAGAGGTGGGAACAAAGTCATAGTCAAAAGTCAAGTCAATATTAGTTATAGGGAAGCCGCTTTCATCTAAAATTAGTAAACGATTCGTTCTTATGGAGGTGCCTACATCACTTCCAAATGGAATGTAAGTGTATTGCCAATAAGCTAAGATAGCGGTATGTCCATTTTGTAATAATAGCTGATCTATGGCTCCTGTGGCTGATGATCCATTAGTGGCATCTACTGGGAGCGGTTCTGAGTTCGTAATTAGATAGGGAAGATTATTGAGTAATTCCCCTTCTTCATTATACTGATAGTTGTATAATGTAACGGCAGGCGATTGAGCAGACTTAGCACCGATTAACCAAAAACCATCTTCTCTTGGCATAGTGATGGTGTAATGGTCTAAATTATCAATATTGGTTTCTTCTAGAATAGTACCATCATCCTGATCTACCCGATAACGATAAATATCATCATATCCACCTGACCACGGGCCTCCATGTGCAATTACAAGGACTGTAGTATCTTCTAATTCTACACTTTCTCCTCCATAGCTACTTGTTAGTTCGGGTAATTCTGTTTTCCAAATAACAGACAAATTGCTATCTGTTTTCATTAGGGAATTATCTGAGCCATGCATGAAATAAAAATTCCCTTCTCCATCTTTTTGAATATCCCAATCTACTTCTGCTGTTTCTTCTTCGTTTTCGACTTGGCTGATAATATTTCCATTACTATCTAAATTGATCAATAGTATGGTATATACCCCACTGTCATTGGTATGATAGATCGCCTGATAGCCGCCACCATCTATTTCCTCTAAATACAATAAATGACCGCTATTAGCTGGTAGGAAGTCGGTTGGGACTGTCCATTGAGTATCGCCAATGGCATCAATATGAACGATGGCTGTTGGGTATTCAAAAAATATGGAGGATTGTTCTCTGGTGCCAAATATATAACCACCATCACTAGTCCTATTTAGATGTACTACTTTGCCATCGAAATCGGGGTATTCCCACCAGCCTGCCACTTGTGCTTCTATGCTGAGTGAAGATAAAATTATTAGTAAGGGTAAAAGGTATTTCATGCTCTTATGTTTTCTTTATATTAATTCTGCAATTTAAGTACCAATTTACCCAAATAAAAAGGGCCTTACATTTATCATGTAGGGCCCTTGTAATTTTGACTTGTTTAAAAAAATATCTTATGGAATTTGCTCTGTTATTATGTAGTTAGAGAAAGTGCTACTTTCAGGATGGGTGATGATATTAAAGAAGATCATGTTAATATCATTTCCAACACCTTGATAAATTGATTCCGCATTTAGATCTATATCGCTTTGGTTATAATTAACATAGATATAATTAGGCATATTGGCTATATTAGTTGATGCGCCTAAAATTTCGAAGAAGGAATCATTTAATTCATTATCAACTCCTTGGAAGAGTATGGCGCCATCGCTATTCACATTACCTCCCCATAAGGCATTGTAACCACCCATATCTACTTGTGCATTATCTCCCCATGTTGGGATCGTACTGAAGTCAATCGTGCTAGCACTGCTACTTAAACTAATTGGCTGATCAGTCATGGCTCCTAAGTGATTTCTGTGTTTAATTGCCACATAATAGTCGGCAGCGTTTAGGCCTTGTATTATTACAGGAGAAACACCATCTTGACTTACTACATCACCATCACGTTGAAGTAAAGCTGAACGAGTAAAGAGTACTTGGGCTGGATCAGTTTCACTTCTCAATTCTATGTAGACCCAATCTACAATTGCATCGGGGCCTGAATTATCTAAGACACTAGCAATGGTCGTTTCTCCACCGCCAGTACCAACATGACCAAAGTTATCTAAATCATTATAAGGTTCTAATACTGGAATTAAATCTCCTTGTCTTAGGTCATCTCTCATCATTCCGTCTGTTGTATTCATCAGGGCACCTTGTAGGAATACTCTTGGAGCAAGCACAAGAACAGGGTTGCCGCATTCTCCTGTTGTCCAACTAATAATACCTGCTTGCTCTGCAAAACAAG
>JAHDDN010000125.1 GCA_020629335.1 Chitinophagales bacterium
ACTAATCACCAATCAACTACTTCTATTCTTTGATTAGCTTTTGGGTATAGATATTTTGACCGCTTTGCAATTGGATGAAATAGATGCCGATTGGAAGGGCATTTACATCTAATTGATAGGTGTTGGTATCTGCTTGGATTTTTAGTGATTGTGTGAGTATGGATTGACCGCTAAGATCGTAGATATTTAGATTTAAGAGATCGCCATTGCCTTGGTATTGAATTTGTAAGTTACCTGCTGTAGGATTCGGCAGTAATTCAAAAGTGGCGACGGTATTTCTTTCTATCAATATGATATTGGAGTAATCAAAAGTCTCGTCATTATCTACTGCTTTTAATCGGTAGTAGGCATTGCTTTGAACGTTTTCGTCTAAGAAATCATAATGGAGTACTTGGGTGCTATTATTGGCTGCCTCTACCCTATCAAGGGCTTGGAAATTAGTGCCGTCTGTAGAGCGTTGGATTTCGAAATATTGGCTATTGCTTTCTGTGGCGGTGGACCAATTTAATTGATTGCCTTCAGTGATTGCGGTGCCTTCAAAAGAGAGTAATTCGATAGGTGTTTTGTAGCAGATAATTTCATAGCTCACATAGCCTTCGCATTCTAATGCGTCAGTGGCATAAAACTCTAATAGCGTACCATCTGTAGGAGGTAATACTACGGTGAAGGTTTGATTGATATTAAAGCTTGGATCGGAATAGTAACCGCTAATTGCATAAGTTTCGGAAGAATCATAAGCTGGTAATCCACCGCTGATGGCTACCGTCATAGTGTACTCGCCTGTCGTTTCCCAATCACAAGAGCCATTTAATTGTAGTACTATTGGCTCAAGCATAATTACTTCTGTGCCTGGTGCAATGGCGGTACATTCATCATCAAAGTCGGGTTCGCCATTATCATCTGGGAAGGCAACGACTGCTGAGATGTAGTAAGTTGTATTGGCTTCTAAATTGTCGATGCTTGACAAATCAAATGTGCCTGTTTGGTTGATGGCAAATATTTCTCCTGCGGTATTATCTGCGCTATCATGTAGAATATACCAAAGTTCTGCCCCTTCATCGATATTTGGATCAGTGGTCGTTGCTTCTACTGTTCCGCCATCACAAACGATTTGCGGACCTGGTGGCATGGTACCTGGATCAGGGAAACAAGAAGGACAGTCTAAGGCATCAATCTCCTCAGTCGCTGAACAGCCTAAATCATCTGTTACCGTCAACTCATAAGTTGATACACCATCGCCTTCTAAAGTGATGATGATTGGCTCGTCTTCATTTAGAGTCCCTTCTTGAGCTGCGATTGTGTATTCATAAGGGCCACCTGTACTACCGCTTGCTGCTATAGAAATTTCAAACTCACCCGTCGGCAAACATTCTAATATTTCGACCTCTAAGCTTACTCCACTTAGGATAGTTACTACATCTGTATATTCACTGCTACAGTCATCCACTGTTAAGCTATGAGTGATCTCATAATCGCCTGCGTCTAAACCTGTAGGATCAAACATCCCATCTTCATCTACCCCATCACCTGACCATTCGCCACCTTCAATCGCTGCTTCTAATTGAACTGCTTCAGCACCTAAACAAAGCGTTTGTGGAGTAAAGCTGGCATCAGGTATGCCGTAAACAATCGTTGTTAAGCTAAGGTTAGATTCACAACCATCCACACTGATTTCGTAAGTAATTTCAAAAGCCACTCCTATTTCTATCTCTGCTGCTGATGGATCAAAGGTGTTTCCATTTACGCCAGGCCCAGAGAAAGTACCGCCTGTAGTTGCTGGCACTAATTCGTAAATCTCATCATTAGCGCAGAATTCGGGTAATAACTCAAAAGAGGTATCAGGCTCATCAAATACCGTGATGATGGCACTTGCTGAATACACACAAGTGTCAGCCTCCACGGTATAAACGACTTCATATTCTGCTGGAGCAAGGCCTACAGGATCAAAAATACCATCAACATCTACCCCATCACCGCTCCATTCGCCACCTTCAGGACTTACTTCTAATTGTGCCGCCTCTGAGGTGATACAGAAGTTTTGCGCTTCTATGCTTACATCAGGCGCAATAAATACGTTAAAGCTTTGAGTAAGTGTATCCGTATCTCCACAAATATCTAAATCTAAAGCTATCAGGGTGACTTCATACTCCCCTGCTTCTTCATAAGTGTGTGTCGGATTTTCTTCTGTAGAAATATCGCTTCCATCACCAAAGTCCCATTCGTAATCGAAGGCGTTTTCGCTGTTATTAGTGAAGGCAACTGTATTTGGATTATCGCAATCTGATGTAAAATCAAAAGCTGAAACGACTTCTGTCAAATCGAAGGTGAATTTGAAAGCTGCTAAATTACAATTAGTTGGATTATTATTAACTTCAGACCAAACCCCTTCCGTTGTTGGGAAAATACTGGTTCCTCCACAACCGGCACAAACCGATTGGTAGACAGCTCCGTTTTTATCAAATCTACTGGTACCACCATCTACGTGCTCCCCATTGGTCCCATCTCCGCCTATATAAGTGGCATATAATACATCCGTTAGATCTTGTTCAAGTATCATGATGTAAAAATCACTTCCATCAGTGGTACTTTGATAAGCGTCTGAGGTAATAACTTGATCTTCCATAGTGGTCATCAAGGTATTCTGAATACCGCCACCAGTATTAACAGATCCACCCCAACCTGAGAAATAAACTCTTTCGCACTGATCTACTAAGAAAGCGGTGGGTACTAATTCTAATAATTCCTTGCCCGCTCCAATAGTTGTAGAGAGTAAAGAAGTAGTCAAGTCATTATCTAATTTTTGGATAAACAAACGCCCATTATCTGCACTAAAGACATCGCCTTGTACTGGATACTCCCCTAAAGTTTGTCCAATCACAAATACTTCAAAATCGTTATTAAATTCAATGAAGTAACATTGATCGTAAGCGTCTGTTCCTATATAAGTTGCTTGTTCAAATTCACTTCCATCATCTGAAATAATGGCTACATAGCCATCTATATCACCAATAGCATCTTCATTCAATACACCTGATGTAGCAGGGAAGTCTGGACTTAAGGTAGAACCACATACATAGGCTCTATCATTCTCATCCACCTTTACACTATAAGCGCCATCATCTTCTGTCCCTCCTATATAAGTTGACCATTCTAAAGAGGTCAAATCACTCGATAATTTAAATACAACTCCTTCCATTCCACCAGTCAAAGCCGATTGAGCGGCATCTGCTGAAGTTGGGAAATCGCTAGAGAAAGTACAAGATGCTACATAGATATTATCCTCTTCATCAATATTCACCTCTCCCCTTGCGTGCTCGCCATAGTTATATTGTAGATCACTCACTGATTCTGGATCAACATTACTCAAGCGACCTCCATTTAGTCCGTCATTTAAAGATCCACCTACGAAAGTCGAACCTTCTAATTCAGAACCATCCGCATTGAATTTTGCCACGATGATATCACAACCATCAACATACTCCAGTACATTCGTAAATAAGATATATTCTCCACCATTGAAGGTACTATCATAAGCATCATCAAATACTGGAAAATCAGCTGAACTGGAAGTACCATATACGATGAGTTTATCTTCACTATCTACCACTAAACTGTGAGGAATTTCGTTAGCAGAACCACCCAAATAAGTGGAGAATATCTGAGCCGTACCATCAGCAGAAAACTTCGTGATAGAAATATCAATTGGGTAAGTTAGGAAAGTCTGACCATTTCCACCTCCAAATACTTCTTGAAAGGCTCCCACAGTAACTGGATATTCAGTACCAAAGATGATACCTCCTCCATAATGATTACTCTCACTATCAAAAGTAGCCGTATAGCCCCAGTTATCGGAAACAGAACCTGTATAAGTAGAAAAAGCCAATTCTGGATCAATTACTAAGTCGTAATTTTCGTCATAACCTTCTGGAAAATGAAAACTCACGACATTTCCTTCCACCACAAATTCACAAGCCACTTCTTGCTGTAAGCCATTAATTTGCTGATAGGCATAAGGAGCTAATTCTGTTATGGTATTCACTGAAGTAACAACATATAATTTATCGTCTGCAATATAAATATCATCTACACCCGAATAGACCATCTGAATATCGGCTGTATTTCCGCCTGTTTTCACGACCACATCATACTTCAAGATATTATCAAATCCATAGATATGCATATCTATATTGTCATACAAATCATAATAATCTAGCTGCTTTTGTAGTGGTACATGCGATGCCCACTTAGAGGCATCATTGCCTATATAATAGTTGTGGTAATAATCCAATGCACATGAGGACTGAATATCTACCTCTTCGTTACTTCCTTCAAAATCAACTTGATAAGCATGATAATTCATCACCAATGGGTCACTTGCCCCACTGATATGCATCATCTCATGGAAAGTACTCATATCCTCCGCATCTCGCCAAACGTAAGTAAAACGATTCGATTCTAAGAACATTCGCCCATTTGGCAAATCCATTCTATACTCAATAAAATCATCCCACTGACCGATATTTTCTATAAAATACAAATCAGTATCTACCGCCATATCACAAGCTATCAGTGAAGTACTTGCCATAAGGCCCATCATTATCAAGAAAGTATACAAATTCCGCATATCAAATTATGATTTTGTTAATTTCTAATTGCAGTAAGGCAAAGATATTCATACAAAAGCATAAATATAATGAATATTAGGTAATTAGGAACGTTTAAAAAATAATTTCCACATTTAGCAACTAATCTTTTGTACCAATACTTCGTTGAAAAGCCTTGCCGATGCGCTGCATCGCCTGCATTTTTCGCCTTGTCTTGATACAAAATATTTAGCTGCAAATGCCAATCTTATTTTTTAAACGTTCCTTAGTAAGATTTATAATTATTTTTTGGGCGCAACCAAGCCTCGCAATCCTCAATATTAATCATATTCTAAGCGCTCAATCAAAAATCAACAAATCAAGCAATCAACAAGTGGCTTGGTCGGGCTGTCCACTCTTATGTGGCTATGCGGCTCCTACTCTGCTAAGTGCTGCTTGTCTCTTATTGGAGCCTGCGCATCACTAAGCGCCGTAAGTCGCAGCATGGACGCCACATACCGTTTCCATCCCTTGCGCGGAAATTAGCGCATAGTTCATAGCGATGAGCGCTTAGTTTTGAAAATTAAAATCATCAAATTCATCCTTAGACAGGAAATCCATTAAAAAGCCTGATATTCTTCCTATTTTCATTTATTATATATTGTGATTATTAAAAAAGGAATACCTACGCACATACCCAGTACTTCTAAAAGCGCTAAATCAGACCCCAATTCATTACGCCAATAAGTAATAAAAATATAGTAAACTGCTATGCTTGATATTATCAAGGCTAAAAGATAGATTAATAAGATTAAAATTTTAGATTCTTTGGCTTGAACAGAATTTGGATGAACTGTGTTTTTTTCATGGCACTGGCCACAGGCTATGTTTACACCTTGAGGATATCTAATTTTTAAAGCTAGCCTATCTTTAGCTCTATACTTAAATCGATTTTCGTTAAGACAATATTCACATTTATAATATAGCTTCATTTCGATTGGGGATTTCGCCAGCCTGGATGGTGTTTCTGCAAGTGCATTTTAATTTTGGCATTGTAAAGTATTTTCTCTTTTGCAATTATACAACATTTACTCAAGTATCTCAATACTTTATACCCAATACCAATAAATGCGCAAGGGATAGTAGCGGTATGTGGCGGCCATGTGCTGACTTATGGAGCTTAGGTAGCTGCAGGCTGGCCCTGAAAGGGCAGACAAGGATGCCTTAGCGGAATAGGAAGTACATAGCCACATAATAGCGGATAGCCCGACCCTTCCTGATTTTTTATTCGAGGGCGCACACATAGGTAGCGCCCCTACAGGTCGAATAAAAAATCAGGAAGGGATGCGCCCAAAAAATGATCTTTTTAAGCCTTTTTCAATTTGGCGACGGTGATTTCTGGCAACATACCTACTCGGCCTGGATAGCCTAAGAAGCCGAAACCTCGGTTGACGTGGAGGTGTTGATTTCCTTGGGTATAAGTGCCGTCCCATTCAGAATAAGCGATTTTGGCAGGGCTCCACTTTAGACCCGCTATTTCGATGCCGAATTGGAAGCCGTGTGTATGGCCTGAGAAAGTGGCTACGATATCATTGAATCGCTCGGTAACTTCTGCGCGCCAGTGGGTTGGGTCGTGAGAAAGCAATACCTTAACATCAGCAGCTTCACAACCTGCATAGGCTTTATCTAAATCGCCTGTACTTGGGAAGTGATCTCTATGACTCCAGTTTTCTACGCCTATGACAGCTAATTTCGCATTGCCTTTTTGGATAATTTCGTGCTCATTGAGGAGGAGTCGCCAGCCCATATCTTTATGAGCGGTTTTTAGCGTTTCAAAATTATATTTGAGCGCATCATCGTCTTTTCTGTATCGGTAACTACCATAATCGTGATTGCCAATGATGGAGTAAACGCCTTCTTTGGCTTTGATTTGCTTGAAAATATCCACGTAAGGATGTATTTCTTCTGCTACGGAATTGACTAAATCGCCAGTGAAGAATACTAGGTCTGGCTCCTCGGCATTAATCATTTCAATCGCCTTATTGATAGGCGTTTTCATGGTAAAACTGCCTGAGTGGATATCGGATATTTGAATAATTTTTAAACCTTCTAATTCTGCTGGAAGATTCTTGACGGCCATGTCTACTCGACGATATTTATAATTGTAGGCATTGCGGACCATGCCGTAAAGTAAGGTTGCTACAGGTGTAGCTGCTATGAGTACACCTATTTGATTGAGGAAACGATTACGGGATGGGCTATAAGCTGTTTCTCCACCATTCCCTTGAATACTGTTGATTCCCCATTTACTTGTTCGAATAATATCGTCAATAAACACAAAGAAAACCAGGATGAATTTGAAAAAGAAAAACAGTAAAAATACTGCCGTGATATAGGAGCGCCAAAAGGGCGCTAAGGTCCTAAAATCAACAAAAAAAGCGGCCACTATCATCAATGCATAACTCATTATGGTCATGGCCCAATAGGTGATCACTACTCCTTTTTTGGCAGTTAAGTTTCCCCAGCCCTCTATCGCAGCTTTGACTCCTTGAAAGGCATAATAGTCGATGAATAATAAGAAGCTATAAAAGATGATTAATCGTATGACCATTGTTTTTGTGGCTATTTTTGTTATTATGGTGTAATTAAATGGCGTATTAGCGTATATACAACAACACTTATTTGGGACTTTTGTTAAATTTGTTGTAACTATTTGCTTATGCAATAACGTTGGATGTAAGTATAAGGTTTTGTGAATAACTGTATTAACTGAATAACTGGCAAACCGAATAACTGATAAGCTAAATATTTTTTTTGTGATTTTTTATGGAATTTACTTCATGTTGTACTCATATAAGTAAACAAACTATAAAATCATGAAAAAATATTTTAAAAACACAGGAGATCCTTTAAGTGATAAGACTTTTAATTTTGCACTTAGAGTTATCCGTTTGTTTAAGTTCTTGCAGCAAGAGAAAAAGGAGTACATCATCAGTAAACAAGTTTTACGCTCTGGAACGGCTCCTGGAGCTATGGTAAGAGAGGCTAAAAATGCACAATCTGGAAAAGATTTTATTCATAAGCTCTATATAGCTCAAAAAGAAGCTGCAGAAACTCAATATTGGTTAGAGTTATTGTTTGCCTCTGGTTATATGGAAAATAATATTTATAAATCACTCAATCAAGATATCATTGAAGTAATGAGAATAATTGGGAGCTGTATTAGAACTGCTAAACGAAATAACTATAATTAACTAAAAAACTGATTAACTGAACAACTGATTAATGAAAAGCGTGAATACTTAGATAATATTAATATTTATCGGTTTACCAGTTTATCAGTTAAGACGTTATTCAATTACAATTAACCATAACATGAGGTATTTTATCATTTTATTAATAGCTGTGTTAAGCAGCTCATGTGTAGATGCTCAATTATTGAGTAAAAATGAGAATTTTACGAAGAAGGATACTTTGCGAGGTATGCTTTCTGAGGATAGGGACTGGTTTGATGTCACTTATTATAATTTGCACATCAAGATAGATACGGAAGCCAAGACGATAGAGGGCTATAATCAAATCTTTTTTGAAGTATTGCGCAAGCACGATGTGATGCAGATAGATTTGTTTGAGAATATGAATGTAGACAAAATTGTCTTTCAAGAAAAGAGGTTGAAATTTAAGCGAGAATACAATGCCGTATTTTTGGAAATGCCTGAAGATATTGAATTGACAGAAGGAGAAGTCTACGATCTGAAATTTTATTATTCAGGTGAGCCGATAAGTGCGCCTCGTGCTCCTTGGGATGGCGGATTTGATTGGAAGAAAGATAGTGAGGGGAACCCATTTGTGGGAGTGGCTTGTGAAGGAACTGGCGCGAGTCTTTGGTGGCCAAATAAGGATCACTTATCAGAGGAACCAGATAGTATGATGATTAGTGTGGCAGTCCCTAAAGGACTAACTTGTGTGAGTAATGGTAATTTGCGTTCACAGGAAGAAGAAAGTGGCTTTGAGCGTTTTAACTGGTTTGTGAGTTATCCGATCAACAATTATAATGTCACAGTGAATATTGCCAAATACGTGAATTTCAATGATGTGTATGTAAGTGGAGAAGATAGTTTAGCTTTAGAATATTATGTTTTACCTGAAAATTTAGAAAAAGCGAAGGAGCACTTCAAGCAAGTAAAGCCTATGATGCGTTGTTTTGAGACTTATTTGGGTAAATATCCATTTTGGGACGATGGTTTCGCTTTAGTAGAGACGCCTTATTTGGGTATGGAACACCAAAGTGCCATTGCTTATGGAAATAAGTATAAGACAGGGTATAATGGGATGGATTTCTCGGGTATTGGATTAGAGTTTGATTATATCATCATACATGAAGCAGGCCACGAATGGTGGGGAAATAGTGTGAGTGTAGCAGATATTGCAGACTTGTGGATACATGAAGGATTCTGTACTTACTCAGAGGCAATTTATGTAGAGTGTATGCACGGTTATGAAACAGCGATGGCTTATGTAAATGCTAAGAAAAGATCTGTTGGTAATAAATCACCTGTCATTGGACCGTATGATGTCAATGAAGAAGGCGATGGCGATATGTATAATAAGGGAATGTTGATTTTGAATACGCTTCGCCATGTATTAGGAGACGATGAAAAGTGGTTTAATTTGATCTTGGATATTACGCAAGACTTTGAGCGTACTGTCGTTACTTCTCAGCAGATTGAGGAGTATATTATGGAAAAAACAGGCTTGGATTTGAAGGCATTTTGGGATCAATATTTACGTCATTCAGATTTACCAATACTTGAACACAAGATTGGAAAAAGAGGGAAAAAAGTAGTAGTAGAATATCGTTGGGTAACGGATGTGCCTAATTTTGAAATGCCGATTAAGTATAGTGTCGATGGAGAAAAATGGGTCGATATTAAGCCAACCAATAAATGGCAAAGAATGACCTTTAAGGATATTAAGCCAAGCGATTTTAAGTGGGATGAGAAGCATTATTACTACAATATCCAGTAAGTAAGTGTATGGACAAAATTACTAAACCAAGAAGGAAACATGACAATATTATTGAATTGGCATGACTTTGGCGCCTTTATTTCGTAACAAATAAGTCATGCATTACAGAGATATAAAAAGAGAATTAGCCAACAGTATCACTCATGGACTAGGACTGCTACTTGCAATAGTAGCAGTCCCAGTCGTATTGGCGATGGCCGTAAAGAAGGGAGGTGCTGCTCCTATAATAGGTGCTAGTATATACGGAATTACCGTCTTAATGACTTTTTTGTCCTCCACGCTTTATCATAGCATACAACAACAAACAGTCAAGCAAGTATTGCGAGTGATAGACCATATCAGTATTTATTTTATGATCGCAGGTGGCTATACTCCCTTCATTGTCATCTTCATTAATCAGGGTGTTGGATGGGCCATGCTGGCCATTTTATGGACTCTGGCAGGCTTGGGTACTTTATTTAAAATTTTCTCCGCCCATCGCTTCAACGAATTATCAACTATTCTTTATGTCGTCATGGGTTGGATGGCTATATTTTTCATTAATCCTGTTACAGCCCATATTCCAGCCGTTTGTTTGTATTGGTTGTTAGCTGGCGGCATATTATACACTATTGGAGTCGTTTTTTATATGTGGCATAGCCTTTTATATCATCATGCTATTTGGCATGTTTTCGTGATAGCTGGTAGTATTTTTCATTATATAGCGTTGTTATATTCGGTTGCTTAGATTATCCTTTTAAAATTCGTTTATTCTTTCCTAAAATAGATTTCTTATTCGTATTTTTGTGCCACTCATGAAGATACTTCAATTATGTAAGAAGTTTCCCTACCCACCTAAAGATGGGGAAACAATCGCCATATTTAATTTGATTAAGGGATTTTGGGAACTTGGACAAGAATTAACAGTTATTGCGATGTGTACGCCTAAGCATCGCTATGACGAAAAATACCTCACTCCAGAGATCAAACGTTTGGCCTTATTTAACTCGGTTTATGTAGATACAACCGTAAGGGCTTGGCCTGCCTTCAAGAATCTATTTTCTTCCAAATCTTATAATATCGCTCGTTTTGAGTCGAAAGATTTTGAGGAAAAGATCAAATTCTACCTTTCTAAAAAGAAGTATGACATCATACAACTAGAAGGACTTTATCTCACGCCTTATATTCCTCTTATTAGAAGTATGAGCGACGCACGGATCGTTATGAGAGCACATAATGTGGAATTCGAAATCTGGGAACGTATGGCTAAAAATCAAGGTATTAGCCCTAAAAAACTCTACCTCCAATTTCTTACGAGAAGAATGAAAAATTTTGAGATCAATTCTTTAAATGAATATGATGCCATGGTGACCATATCAGACAAAGATGCTCGAAATTTTCAAGCAATGGGATTTAATAAACCAAGCTTTACTACACCTGCCAGCGTAGATCTCAGTCAGTTTGTAGTAGAAAATCATAATTTAGAAAAACAATCGGTATTTTATCTAGGCGGCCTCGATTGGCTCCCCAATCAAGAGGGACTAAAATGGTTTTTAGAGGAGGTATGGCCTAAAATTCACCAGAAATACCCACAATTACCTTTCTATATAGCAGGACGTCATGCCCCCAAATGGATCAAAAAATTGAAGGGAAGTAATATTCATTATCTGGGAGAAGTAGAAAGCGCCAGTGAATTTATGAACTCCAAACATATCATGATCGTACCCCTATTCTCAGGTAGTGGAATGCGCATCAAAATTATTGAAGCAATGGCTCTTTGTAAGCCAATCGTTGCGACCTCTATCGCTGCTGAAGGCATAGAATACACAGATGGAAAAAATATACTAATTGCCAACGATTCTGAGACTTTTATCGACTCTATTATAAAGTGTGTTGAAGACTACGATTTCGGTGAAGATATTGGCATTAATGCACGTCTATTTGTAAATACTGCGCATAATAATCGTAACTTAGTCGAAGCACTTATCAAATTCTACGAAAATGAAGTACTTTAAGTGATAACATTCCTACAAATAATATTTTGGATCAGCGTTTTAGCTTTGTTTCACTCCTATGTCTTGTACCCTCTGATACTCAAAATATTAGCTAAAGGAAAAAGTAATAACCAAGTACACTATAGCCCTCAAGATGAGCTTCCACACCTATTCTTATTGATGTCTGTTTATAATGAGGAAAGTGTGATAGATGAAAAATTATCGAGCGTTTTTAATACGACTTACCCACTTAATAAACTATCCGTTTTAGTCGGTTCTGATGGCTCAACAGACGAAACCGATCAAATCATTGAAAAGCATCGACAAAAATACCCGCAAATCAAATTCACTCGATTTGGTGGGCGAAATGGGAAATCTAATATCCTCAACCAACTCTTCGAAATGCATCGCGAATATATATTCGCCCAATATCAGCCAATTTTCATCATGACAGATGCGAATGTGATGTTTAGCCAAAATATGCTCTTCGAATTAGCTAAACACTTCAAAAATCCCGATATTGGTATTGTCGGAGCTAATATCGTGAATAGAGGAGTCAAAAAAGATATAGGTATCTCCTTCCAAGAAAAATCCTACATCCAAAGAGAAAACAAAATAAAATATTACGAAGGCGTTCTTTGGGGAAATATGATGGGAGCTTTTGGGGCTTGTTATGCACTCAAAGCAGACTACTTCTCCCCTATTCCGCCTAATTACTTGATGGAGGATTTCTATATCACTATGAGTGTCTTAGATCGCAATAAAGACGCCATTAAGGATATGGACGCCATCGCATTTGAAGACCTTCCAGATAGTATGCAAGAAGAATTTAGACGCAAGAAACGCATCTCTTCAGGAAATTTTC
>JAHDDN010000126.1 GCA_020629335.1 Chitinophagales bacterium
TACCGCCCCTACTACAGTCGAATGCAAAATTAGAAATGACGCGCCCAAATAATCACACAGAAAACAAAGCAGCCGATCTGACAGCATATCGACTATGGACAAAAAAATCTGACAGGTGGCAAAGTAGCGAATTGCTCGTTTGATGGCGAAGTGATATTATTGGGTATAAAAAATCTGACAGGCTGCAAAGCAGCCGATCTCTCATCTGTCAGCGAAGCGATCTGACATCTATCGACCATGGACCATCGACTATCGAACAAAAATCTCACAGTGAGCAAAGCGAACGATCTCTTTTCTCGCAGCGAAGCGGTCCCTCATCTATCAACAAATCCACAATTAATTAGTGAAATCGTGACGGAAGGCTTACCTTTGCAGTCCCAAAACAGCGGTTTAACACCTTGATTATTAATAAACTAATCTATATAAAATGACGAAGATTAAATTTGGTACGGATGGCTGGAGAGCTATTATCGCCAAGGATTATACGAATGCGAATGTGGCGAGAGTGGCTACGGCTACTGCCTTATGGGTAAAAAAACATCATGAAAGCCCTTCTATTGTGATTGGTTATGATTGTCGATTTGGTGGATGGATGTTTACGGAATTGGCTACGAAGATATTTTGTGAGCATGGTGTGAAGGTATATATGGCAAAGGAGTTTGTGTCTACGCCAATGGTATCTTTGGGTGTGGTGACAAGAAAAGCCAGTGCTGGTGTCGTGATTACGGCGAGTCATAATCCCCCCTCCTATAATGGGTATAAGATCAAGGCAGACTTTGGAGGCCCTGCTACACCTGCGTCTATTGCGGAAGTGGAGAGTTTATTGCCAGATAGTGCCGATATTCCTGAGACGTCATTGAGTGATTATGAGGCGAAAGGATTA
The DNA here is from genome assembly GCA_020629335.1 of Chitinophagales bacterium. The sequence continues at coordinate 884 of JAHDDN010000126.1, forward strand.
TTGGAATATGTGGATTTGGAAACGGAATATGTGGAGAGGGTGGAGAGTCATTTTGATATGGATCGTATCCGTAAATCGGGTTTGAAAGTGGCTTTTGATGCCATGTATGGAGCTGGACAAAATGCCATGAGAAGATTATTCCCTGATGCAGCTTTACTTCATTGTGAGTATAATCCATCCTTTATGGGACAAGCACCTGAACCGATTGCTCGTAATTTGAAGCCATTCGCTGAATTTATTAGAGGGATTGGAGATATTGATTTTGGCTTAGCGAATGATGGGGATGCGGATAGAATTGGTTTATTAGATGGAGAGGGCAACTTTATTGACTCTCATCGAATCTTATTATTATTGGTGCATTATTTATACAAGTATAAAGGTATCAAAGGGAAGGTAGTGACTACTTTCTCTGTTACGGATAAAGTGAATAAGTTAGCCGCTAAATATGGCTTGGAATCTCAGACTACTAAGATTGGCTTTAAATACATTAGCCAATTAATGGTTCAAGATGATCAGGATATATTAGTGGGTGGTGAAGAATCTGGTGGTATTGCTGCGAAAGGGCATATTCCTGAACGTGATGGTATATGGATTGGATTGATTATATTGGAAGCGATGGCAGTCACTGGCAAAAGCTTGAATGAATTGATTGATGAGGTATATGCAGAAGTAGGCGCTTTCTGTTTTGATCGTTATGATTTACACTTGCCTGAAGCTCAAAAGCTAGCGGTGATAGATCGTTGTAAGAGTGCACCATTTGAGAACTTCGGTACTTATAAGGTGCAGCGTTTAGAAACAACAGACGGTTTCAAATTCCACTTTAGTGATGATGAGTGGGTAATGATTCGTCCTTCTGGTACGGAGCCTGTATTGCGTGTTTATGCGGAGGCACCGACATTAGGTGGCGTAGCGGATATACTAGAAACCGTAAAAGCTTGTATCTTGGGGTAAAATTCACTCAATGAACACAAAATCAAAGCATAAAATCGGTCGAGGAGCATTTCGAATATTCCTGATCGGCTTTATGCTTTTTTGTTTTTTGGCTTGTTCAAACATGAATGCACAAGACCGTAACATCGGCATCAACTATTCTGATACGCTCAAAAAGGGACGATTAATAGGAGTCACAGCCTCTACCTTAAGTGCTTATACTGCTACCATGATCGCAGTTAATACAGCTTGGTATCAACAATATGAGCGCACGACTTTCCATTTTCATAATGATGCGAATAATTGGCTACAGATGGATAAGATCGGCCATGCTTGGACGGCTAATGCAGAAAGTATTTGGGGCGTAGAACTATTACGCTGGACGGGTTTGGAAGATAAAAAAGCCATTTGGATTGGGGCTTCTGCCGCCTGGTTTTTTCAGGCGAGTATAGAGTTATTAGACGGATTTTCTGCTGAATGGGGTGCATCACTGACCGATCTGGCAGCCAATACTATTGGTAGCGGAATGGTGGTCGCACAAGAATTAGCTTGGCAGGAGCAGCGGGTTTTACTAAAATTCTCTTTTCATCCCGTCGATTATTCCGACTATCCAATTCATATACAAGATCGAGCAGGCTATCTTTATGGCAGCGCTTTTCAAGAAAAATTACTCAAAGATTATAATGGGCAAACTTATTGGCTCTCTGCCAATCCACATGCTTTTGGTGCTCAGAAAATTCCTCCATGGCTCAATATCGCTTTCGGCTACGGCAGCCAAAACGTATTCGGTGCCATCAAAAATGAATGGGAAAATGCCGATGGACAAAGCCTCAATGCCTTCGCCTATGAACGCCAAAGACAATATTACCTTTCTTTGGATATTGATTTGAGCCGTATCAAAACTCGCTCTCGCACACTCAATACCGTCTTAGGCGCCTTCAATGTGCTCAAAATTCCAGCACCCACTATTGGCCTTAATTCAAATGGGCAATGGCGGTTTTATCCTATTTATTTTTAGGGACGTGAAATTATTTTGGGCGTGCCCCGATTATTTTTTGGCCATTATTGGGCTTACACACCTGCATCTATTCGACAGACACACCTGCATTGGGCGCACACATAGGTACGCACATAAATGGCCAAAAAATAATCGGGTCGGGCTGTTCGCTCTTATGTGGCTATGCTGTTCCTACTACGCTAAGTGCTGCTTGTCTGCTAAAGCCAGCCATCGCATCACTAAGCTACGTAAGTCACAGCATAGACGCCACATACCGCTACCATCCCTCACGCAAGATGTTGAAGGATTTTTCAATTAAAAAAGGCATTATTTAAACAATATCAAGCTCTCTATGTTATGATTTAGTAGCAGGAGCAAAAGTCATAAAATTTATATCCAGTTTTTTTACCACTACTTACTTAAGGAATTTCTAATATAACTCCGAGCTTAGGAACGTTTAAAAAATAAGATTGGCATTTGCAGCTAAATATTTTGTATCAAGACAAGGCGAAAAATGCAGGCGATGCAGCGCATCGGCAAGGCTTTTCAACGAAGTATTGGTACAAAAGATTAGTTGCTAAATGTGGAAATTATTTTTTAAACGTTCCTTAAAGTTCGTCAACAAATAAAACTTAGATGAAACAATTTTCTATCAGAGATTTAGAGCATTTAACTGGCATCAAAGCTCATACTATACGTGTGTGGGAACAGCGGTATGCCATCATCAACCCTAAAAGGACGCCTACCAATATCAGATATTATACGAATGAAGATTTAAAACTATTACTCAACATATCTTTGCTCAATAAAAACGGCTTCAAGATTTCTAAGATCGCAAAAATGACTGATCAAGAAATTAAGTCTAATATCAGTACCCTTTCTGAAAGTGAATTGAAGTACGAACTACAAATCAAATCACTAACAGAAGCCATGATAGATATCAATGAGGCAAATTTCGAAAAGATCATGTCTACCAATATTTTGCAAAATGGCTTTGAATCTACCATGCAAAATATCATTTACCCATTCCTAAGTCGAATCGGGATTATGTGGGTGACAGGAGTAATTAATCCCGCACAAGAACATTTTATCACTAACCTGATTAGACAAAAAATCATTGTGGCTATTGATGGGCAAATATTTGAACACAAAGAGCACACAAAAACTTATCTGCTATTTTTACCAGAAACAGAGCAACATGAAATCAGCTTGCTCTATCTATCTTATTTACTAAAAACTCATAATCACCGAGTGGTATATCTAGGGTGTAATGTCCCTAATAAAGATGTAATAGATGTCTGCGAAAAACAAAACCCAGATTTTCTATATACCTTCTTGACCAGTGCTATCTCTTCTAATAAGTTCAAGAAAAAACTAAGTAAGTTCGCTCAACAAATCTCTAATAAAAAGTTATACTTAGCAGGTCAACAAGCACTGGATATAGATCCATCACAACTTCCAGATAATGTAGAAGTGATCAAAACCATTGAAGAAGCAATGAATCTCATAGAGGGATAATAAAATCGATCTTAGTAATTGAACTCGTTCAAAATGAAAAAGGGATTAGCGCAATAGTGCTGATCCCTTTTTTATTTCTATACCAAAACAGATACACCCCCAAAAAAACGTTTAACTATTCTTAAAAACTGTTAAACAAATGTAAAGCAGCTGACTAAACAAAAATTTATTCAGAACTCTATACTATAGCCTAAAAACAATAAACAATAACACTAAAGTGTTGATTATCAACCATTTAATGTACTTTCAAACAATACTGAAAGTATCGTTAAATAGTTTTTTGTTTAACCAAAACATCAAACAATTAAACAAAATACTTGTATTTCTCATCTTTAGTACTTAAATTTGCATATACTAATCATTAGGGGGTGATTCTTAAAGTACATTCTAATTATCATTCCTGTATCACGATTAACCAGTAAAATTTTTGATTATGTCAACACTAGAGTTTAACCACAACGTCATTAATCTTTCCACTAATTTAAAGCCATATGCATTAAATCTTACTCAAAATTTAGAAGATGCAAAGGACTTAATGCAAGAAACCTCATACAGAGCATTAATGAATAAAGAAAAGTTCAGAGAAGGGACTAATCTAAAGGCATGGTTATTCACCATCATGAGAAATATATTCATTAATAACTATAGAAGAAAGTCTAAACGTAAGACTATACTCGATCAAACTGACAATCAATACTATATCAATTCAGGCTCAAATGCTATTTATAATAAGGCTGAAACTAATTTTGTAGTAGAAGATATTCAACAAGCTATTACGAATTTAAGTGATGACTACCGCATCCCTTTCATGATGCATTATAATGGCTTCAAATACCAAGAGATTGCAGATGACTTACAACTACCTTTAGGAACTGTTAAAAGTCGTATCTTCTTCGCCAGAAAAGAATTAAAATTAAAACTCTGGAATTATAGTCCAATTCAAAACTAAAAAACGCTTTTATTTTATAGGTTAAAAGGGAATTCTTCTATTATAGAATTCTCCATTAGTGTAAAATTGGTTAAAAGGCAACTGAATATAAGTTCGGTTGCCTTTTGTTTTTTCATAAAATTGGTGGCTGTTCAGCATAAATTTAGTTAAACTAATTGCTTATTTTAGGAACGTTTAAAAAATAATTTCCACATTTAGCAACTAATCTTTTGTACCAATACTTCGTTGAAAAGCCTTGCCGATGCGCTGCATCGGCTGCATTTTTCGCCTTGTCTTGATACAAAATATTTAGCTGCAAATGCCAATCTTATTTTTTAAACGTTCCTTAAGCGAAAAAAATTAAACAATTCGCCTCCTCTCTTGTTAGCTTTTCAATTGAATAAAATACTATTATGTTGAGATTACTTTTAACGCTTTTCACATTACTATTTTGCACTTACGCCTTCGCCCAAAATGGTATTATCAAAGGCCGTGTCTTTAACGACATCAGCAATGAAACCATTCCCTTTGCCAATGTTATTATACAAGGGAGTACAACAGGTGCTAGTACAGATATTGATGGCAATTATGAAATTAAGGGCTTAGAAAATGGACTGTATAGCTTAGAAGTATCCTATATCGGTTTTAAGAAAAAAATGGTATTCGATATTCAAGTAAGTAGTGCACGCCCTCAAATAGTAGACATCGCTTTAGAAGAAAACTCTAAAGAACTGAATGAAGTAGTCGTTAAGGCAGATCCTTTCAGTAAATCAGAAGATAGCCCTGTTTCACTGCGTAATATAGGAGTCAATGAAATCAAGCGTAGCCCTGGAGGTAATCGAGATATCTCTATCGTGGTGCAATCTCTTCCAGGAGTGGCCTCCACCCCTACTTTCAGAAATGACATTCTCATTAGAGGGGGTTCTCCTGCCGAGAATCGTTTTTATATTGATGGCATCGAAATACCAGCTATCAATCACTTCGCCACACAGGGTTCCTCTGGTGGGCCAGTAGGTATGATCAATGTAGAATTTCTAAAAGAAGTAGATTTCTATTCAGGCGCTTTCCCTGCTAATAGAGGTAATACCCTCAGCTCTGTATTTGACTTCAAATTCAAAGAAGGACGTAATGACCGCATGGCTGGTACCATAATCTTAGGCACCAGTGATGCAGGTATCACCTTAGAAGGCCCTATCGGAAGTAAAAAGCTAACTTATCTAGTATCAGTGAGACGCTCTTATTTACAATTGTTATTTGAAGCGATTGGCTTACCTTTCTTGCCAACATATAATGACTATCAATACAAATTCAAATGGTCACCTAATAAAAAGCATAGTTTATCCTTCATCTCTATCGGTGCTTTAGATCAATTCTCTTTGAATCTAAAAGCTAATGAAGACGAACTCCAACGCTATTTATTGGACAACCTCCCAGTTAATAACCAATGGAATTACTCGGCTGGATTCAAGTATACAAACTTCCGTGACAATAGCTATACCAACGTTATATATAGCCGATTCCATCTCAATAACTCCACCATCAAATACTTCCAAAATGACGAAAGCTCTGAAGATAATCTACTATTAGATTATGTATCAGAAGAAATAGAAGATAAATTGAGAGTAGAGAATGTCAACCGAATCAATGGCTTTAAAATTACCACAGGAGCCAGCTATGAATTTGCTACCTACCTCAATGATACCTACAGCAAAATATCCGTAGGAGATCAGGTAGTCACTATTGATTATGACAGTAAATTGCCACTTCATAAATGGGGCTTATTCGGACAAGTAAGTAAGACTTTTTTTGGAGAAAGATTGACCGCTTCAGCAGGTTTTAGAGCAGACGCTAATAGCTACTCTAAGGAGATGAGTAATCTATTAGATCAGTTCTCCCCTCGTCTTTCTTTAAGCTATCTACTTACGCCAGAAATCGGTATCAACTTCAACACAGGTTTATACTATCAATTGCCAGCCTATACTGTATTAGGTTACCGTAACAGCAATGGCGACTTAGTCAATAAGGAAAATAAAGTCAGCTATATCGCCTGCCAACACTACGTAGGTGGTTTAGAATTTAATGCTATCAAAAATGCCAGAATAACCGTGGAAGGATTCTATAAAGATTACAGCAAATATCCTTATTCTTTAAAAGACTCTGTTTCCTTAGCTAATTTAGGGGGCGACTTCGGAGTAGTGGGTGATGAAGCTGTAACTTCCACTTCCTCTGGTCGCTCTTATGGTTTAGAGTTTCTATTCCAACAAAAATTATACAAAGGCTTTTTTGGACTCATGGCCTACACCTTCGTAAGAAGCGAATTTGAAAATAATGAAGGAAAATTAGTCGCCTCTTCTTGGGACAATCGCCACATTGTAAGTCTAACAGCTGGTAAAAAATTCAAACGCAATTGGGAAATCGGTCTCAAATGGCGATACACCAGCGGCGCTCCTTATACGCCTTTTGATGTAGCTACTTCCTCCATCATTCCAGTCTGGGATGTCAACGGACAAGGCGTACTCGATTATAATCGCATCAACTCAGAGCGACTCAAAGCCGCCCACGCCTTAGACCTACGGATCGACAAAAAATACTTCTTCAACAAATGGAATCTCAATGTCTTTATGGACGTCCAAAACGCCTACGGCTTTGAAAGCGAACAACCGCCTATCCTATTAGTCAAAAGAGACGCCGAAGGAAATGCCATTATCAATCCAGATAATCCTACTCAATACGAAACCGAATTCATTGATAATATTTCAGGTTTCACCCAGCCCAGTATCGGTATTATCGTCGAATTTTAATAAAAATGTGCCAAAGGTACAATCCGTTTTATAGCCCCGTATTTTAATGCCGGGCTTAGAATGACAAGCTAATTCATAATGCCGTCAGGTACTTTATATATTTTAATATCTATTTCGCTTTGAGGAAATTTTCACATTTAATAGAAAAATAGCATAGTTATTGCTGATAATATGATCTACACCATTTAAGCATATTTACAAATTCTAATTCACTAAATATGCGATGGTCTCTACTTTGCTTATTTTTCACTTACTATGCAATGGCTCAAAACGATGTCTGTATAGATGCCACCCCTATTGAATGCGGAACTATTATTTTTGATTCAACCACTTCCGCTACTCCCAATATAGAAGCAACAGATTGTACCACCAGTGTAAATACACCAGGCCTTTGGTATGTCATAGAAGGAGATAATCAAAATGTAAGCTTCAGTACTTGCGATCAAGCTACCTATGATACCATTATTTCCCTTTTTGAAGGTAGTTGCGATGAACTGAACTGTCTGGGCTTTAATGATCAAAATTATGAATGCGGTGATATAAACACCTCTGAGATTTCTCATCATTTAGAGGAAGGAAGCACTTATTATATCTATGTACATGGTTTTAATGGAGCAGTAGGGCAGTTTGAGTTAAGCACCACTTGCATAGCTCCTGAGAATGACCTTTGTACCGATGCCATTCCTGTTAGTTGTGGGCAAACATTTACAAGCTCCACAGAATTAGCCACCAATACAGATATTATCCCAACAGGCTGTTCCACCAGTTCGAGCACACCTGGCATTTGGTATGTGATAGAAGGCAATAATCAAAATGTAGAAATCAGCACTTGTGATCAAGCCAATTTCGATACGGTTATATCTCTTTATGAAGGAAACTGTGATGAACTAAGTTGCGTAACTTTCGATGATCAAAATTTTGATTGTACGGATATTAATACTTCTGCTATCACTGAATTTTTAGAATCTGGCAAAACCTATTACATCTTTGTACATGGTTTTAATAGCGCTACAGGAGACTTTGATTTAAGCATCACCTGCTTGCCTCCCGAAAATGATAATTGTATCAATGCAATACCTATCACTTGTGGAGAGCTCTATAGTGGCTCTACCATTTATTCTTTTAATGATGGAGTCGATATTGACTGTACAAATAGTCCTGCTACATCAGGCGTTTGGTACTCCATAGAAGGCAACAATAAAGAAGTTAGCTTCAGCACCTGTGATCAAGCAAATTTTGACACCATCATATCCGTTTTCGAAGGAGATTGTGATGAGCTAAGTTGTGTGGATTTTAACGATCAAGCTTTAGATTGCGACAATACAAATACATCCGAAATAGAACTATTTTTAAATGCAGGAACCACCTATTATGTATTTGTAAGTGGATGGAATGGCGATGTGGGCAACTATGATTTATTTGTCAGTTGCAAAGCACCAGTCCCCTTATACGTAAATGCTAAGGTATTACTTTTAGGCCCCAAAGAATTTAACAATCCAAGCATGCACGACGATTTAAGAGTAGAAGAAATGATTCCCTTAGAGGAGCCTTATAGTGGGATGAGCAATTTCACTCACTATGGTAGTGGTGGTGGAGAAATCACTACCTGGGAAGTATTGGGAGTAGAAGGTCCAGATGCCATAGTAGATTGGGTATTTTTAGAATTGAGAAATGAAGACGATCCTAGTGAAGTCATCGCTACTCGTTCTGCCTTAGTACAAAGAGACGGAGACATCGTAGATGTTGATGGCACTTCCAATGTCATATTTGAGGATGTTTTAGAGGATAATTATTATGTAGCTATTCGCCATAGAAATCACTTGGGTATAATGACTGCGGAGACCATTCCTATCTTCCCATTTTCTCCTTTAATTGATTTTACGGTTATAGACACATGGGGAGAGAATGCCACTAGACTCACTTTAGAAGGCAATACCCTCTGGTCTGGCAATGCGAATGGCGATAGCCAAGTCATCTTCCAAGGAGTAAATAATGAGCTAAATAATATTTTCTTTGAAGTTTTAAATGCGCCAGACAATACGGATCAATTAGCGAACTATGTTGTTAATGGCTATTCTAATAACGATTTGGATATGAACGGAGAAACCATCTATCAAGGAGTTGGAAATGATGTGAATCTCTTATTTTTTCAAATACTCGCTTATCCAGCAAATATAGATGGGCTAGCTAATTTTGTCATTAATGAGCAATTGCCTTAAACATATAATTTGGGCGCATCCCAATCCTTATTTTTCATCGGACCGTAGGGGCGCTACCTATGTGTGCGCCCTCCAATGAAAAATAAGGATTGGGTCGGGCTGTCCGCTCTTATGTGGCTATGCTGCTCCTACTCTGCTAAGTGCTGCTTGTCTGCCTTTCAGGCCAGCCATCGCATCACTAAGCGCCGTAAGTCGCATCATTGACGCCACATACCGCTGCCATCCCTTGCGCAATTAGTATATTAGTTAATTGGAAAATTAGTTTAACAGTAAAACTGCGGTATTTTAATAGGTATAAAAACGTTTTAACTGAGAAAAGTTTGAACGTTGGAACCGAAAGAGAAATGACATATCTCATTTAGATGCAGCATACAATTTTTCATTTTTGGAAGCCATTTACAAGAAGATATGTCATTTCAAAAGATCTCAAAGTCTGACAGCGAAGCAGTCTAAAAATCTATGGACTATGGACCGTTGACTATCGACCATTGACCATCGACCATCGACCAAAAAACCTCACAGTGAGCAAAGCGAACGATCTGAAATCTATGGACTATGGACCATCGACCATTGACCAAAAAATCTCACAGTGAGCAAAGCGAACGATCTCTCATCTCTCAGCGAACGCAGTGAGCGGTCTCTCATCTTTTGAACCGCTTCTCCAACCAACCCGCAATCGGCGTATAAGCAAGCAAAGTACTTGGGTTTTTCGCAACGAAGGTCACTAAGCCTATGACTTGATCTTTTAGACTCCCTTGTGGATGCTCCATCATATCTGGCTCGAAATATTCGGTATTATCAGCGCTTACTTCTAAGCCTTCGATTTGTTGGATGAGGGCGAGGTGTTTTCTTCGGTGAAGACGGATAAGTAGAGGCCAAGCAATGGGTAATAAATACAACCAATTCACTCGATTGTTACGCACACTATCTAATAACTCTCTCCATTTATAGGCATTTTTTCCGTATTCACGCATGGCATTGATGAGAGAAGCCTGCATTTGCTCATGGACTTGATCTCTAATATCGTTAATATCATAATGGATAGAGTCTTCACTGGATTCAAGCGCTAATTCGTAGGGTTTGATGCGCTCGCCCATGACATAAGTAAGTTTGGCTGGCATTGCGAAATAATATAACCAAGGTTGGAAAGGCAGTAAAAGCGTCACCAAATTAGCGGGTACTACTGGTAATCCTACTGTTTCTAAAATTTGATTCGCTCGCTCTAAATAAAAGCTTAATGGCTGTAAGTACTCCCCATTAATCGTAGCAAATGGAATGATGTCCGTTTTGTGTTGAATGCATAACTCTATAAAGTCCGTTTCCAACTCTAATACTTGATGGCGGTTTTTAAAGCTTTTAGACAGCGCCTTCTCCCCTTCTGGATATAGTACAAAATCACTCTCCCCACTCTGAAATAAAGCGGCTAAGTTGGCGCTGCTTTCGTCTATACTGCCAATTTTCTTCCAAAAGTCTTTAATCCAAAATAGATTATATAAACCCTTATCTGCATAGCGAGGGGGGAGTACTAAGCGCAATCGCTTGTCGGCATCGGCACCATACTTGCGCAGCATTCCGCCTATAAAGACCAATTTATCCCAGGGAAAGGCGGTTGCCGCATGATTACTCACAAAAACAAGCGGCTTATCATCACTGGATCGCTCTGGATAGGCCCCAAAATCAATATAATCAGCCCTAAAATAAGTGCGACTAATAAATTTTAACGCATTGAATGCTAAACTAGACCAGTATACTTGATCGAATTTCTGATCACTGACGGCCTTTTCTTCTATTTCTGCAAACGCTACTTCTTCTGATTGGGGCTTGATTTTTAACAAATTATTGATCGCTATTTCCATAATATCTTGAGATTTGGGGTAATTATACTTTTAAGCGGTAAAGATACGGAATCTTTGGGAGAGAAGAGATGTCAGACCGCTTCGCTATCAGATGAGAGATCGCTCGCTTTGCTCGATGAGAGATTTTTTTGGTTGATAGTTGATGGTCGATGGTCGATAGTCAATGGTCAATGGTCCATAGTCAATGGTCCATAGTCAATGGTC
>JAHDDN010000127.1 GCA_020629335.1 Chitinophagales bacterium
TTATCTTAATAAATGCACTGTTTGTCAAAAAAATACGTACAATTTGCCAAATAGCTTTTCATATTCTAAAAATAGCCTATGAATTGGGCTAAAAAAGCGTTGAAAACTTGAAAGTCTCCTAAAAACACATTTTACTTGCAAATATATAAGCAAGTAGACGTCTTGAGTGAAAATCAGGCATTTATTGGACGGGGGAAACGACTTTTAAGATAGGCTGCTAAAATACTAAATTTTGACCTACATTCTACAATGAGTCACTATAAGAATATGAATTATTCTAATTATTTTGGCCAAGTAGCGACAAATAACCCTAAAATGTTGAAACAAAGGCTAGTGATGGCCTATCTATGTTCAAACAAGTTTTTTGAATTAAAAATAAAAGAGGTAATTGTCATAGCTTAGTCACCCCCGCTCAATAAAAAAGATAGATTTTTGCTATTATCTTCTAAATATTTCTAAAATTAGTTTTAACTTATGTCCTCTTTGAATATCCAAGAACTATCGACATTATCAAGAAATTATTTAATCTATAAATATACATTCGCTATGAAAAATTTAATTGGGTTATTTTCAGCGATCCTACTAATAATTTTTATTAGTAGTTGTGCTAGTGAGAGTGCTAGCCTTGATCCAGCTCAAAGAGAAGCCAAAATAGACTCTTTAGTAACTTTACAACAAAGATTGTTAGAAGATTCTGTCAATCAGGTTTGTACTCAAAAAATGGGAGCAGATTACGCTACGCAAGTAGACTCGATGGTACAAGTACTTAAAAGTAAGTAATTTATAAGTAATTATTATTTGAGCTTCCAGAAGCTCTTTATAAATTATGATTTCCATTATTCATTTTAAAACTCAAATAGCTATATACTCATGAAAAAATTAGCAATATTAATCTTAATGACTACTGTAATTAGTATGACCTACAGTTGTCAAAATAAAAATGTAGCAGAGCTGAAAGCTAAACAAGCTGCTGCTATCGATCAGGAGGTCTCTAACAGACTAGACCCGATCAGAGAAGACTTACTGCGTGCTTGTGATACACGTGTCGATTCAATGATTTTGGCTCAAGCAGAAGAAATTGCTGCAGCAGAAGAAGGACAAAAAACAATTGCCCCTCCTAAACCAAAGTCAAGCGGATCAGGAAAGACATCCACCCCTCCACCAACACCAGCACCAAAGACAACAACAAACACCAATACCGATAAGAAAAAGAGTAAAATCAAAGGAGCAATAGAAAAAGTAATTAAGCCATCAGATACAAAGAAGAAGAAGGATAAGATGAAAGGGGAAAAAGTTCCTGTGTCTACTGAAAGTACTAATAAGAAGAAGAGTAAAATGAAAGGGAAAAAGAAAGATTAAAAGAAATAAAAAAAAGCCGCTACTGAAAATTCAGTAGCGGCTTTTTTTTATTTCTTTCAATCAAGTATTATTGCTTGTTGTAGATTGCTTGACAATCTTGAACATCTGCTGGTGATACAGTAACATCTGTGATTAAGAAGTTAATCGTTAAAATGGTACCATCATCGTTTATAAGACCATTACCTTGAGCTAAGAAGCCATCGCCATCTGGCTCTTGAGCTGGAATAATTAATTCGTTACCATTTACAGTAGCTACTACTACATTTTCAAATAAGCCCCAGAAATTGGTAATTAAAACTTCACTCTCTGTAGAACCTGCTCCAATATCACTTGTATAAGAGGCAACTTCTCCTTCACAAGTTTCATTTACAAAATAGCTACCTGTGAAATTACTAACTGTTAACTCAGAGCAGTCTGCTCCTGTATAACCTGGATCACAATCACAGCTTCCAGTAGTTGCATTATAAGTACCATTAGGACCACACGCATCTTCTAAACAATCAGCTCCTGTCCATCCTGGATCACACTCACAAAGTTCAGTTGTTTCGTTATAAGTACTGTTTTCCCAACAAATAGGGATACTACAGTCTATTCCTTCCCAACCTTCATCACAAATACAGTTACCTGTTACTTCATCACAATCCCCATTAATACACAGTGTATTTTCGCAAAGATCGTCCGCACAGGATGTATACAATAACATACCGCAGAAAAAGCTCAGTAATACCATTACTGAACTCATTGATTTTAAATTTATCATTTTGATATTTTTAGTTTGAAAAAATTTCTTCTATAGCCCAAAAATAACACTTTTGTGCATTATCTAAGCTATAATACAATGGAATTTGGACTTTTACAAGCTATTGGATGTTTAATGCTTGCAAAAAAGAAAGTCATAATACCTAAACAAGGATTCTATATCTAATTAACAATTGCAAACTTTGCTACATATGACTCCATTCCATCTTGACTATTACTAAATACCAAATAAACGCCAGAACTTGCCTTAACTCCTTCATAAGTATAACCATCCCAAACAGCCTGTCCACCTAAAGAATTAGTTTCATAAACCAGTTTACCACTCACATCTGTAATTTTGACATCGGCATTAAGGGCTAAGCCTTTAATAGCAATCATACCTTCATAATCTGGACGAACAGGATTAGGGTATACTAATACATTCTCAAAAGTGCGTCCTCCTGCAATAGCTTCTCCTTTATAAGACATGATTCCCTTGTCTGTTCCAAAAAACACTTGCCCTGTTTCTCTATTAATGGCTATATCCACTACATTATTAGATAAAAGCGGACTGTTATCTTCATTGAAGTGAGCTAATTGCTCCGTTCCATCTTCTGACATTAGCCATACACCATTAGTCGTTCCAAACCATTTTCTATTGGCATCATCTACTGCTACTGCTTGTACTATTTCTTCTGCGAGCAAGTAAAAGGTAAATTCTTGACGATCAACGGTTACCTCTGGTCTCCTTGCTGGACAATTGAATCCAGCATCACTAATCTCTCCGAAACAACTATAATAGATAGCCCCATCTCCTGTACCGACCCATATATCTCCTTCCAAATCTTTTACGATACAATTTGCTTGGCTACTTTTAAGTGTATTTCCATCTGTAATATCCAATTGACGATAAGTGTCATCATTGGCACTAATTAAATTTTCTCCACTATTACATACCAACAAGCCACGATTATCATCTACAATAATCCATTTTTGATTATAATCATCTACCACCATATCTAATAGGGGAAAATCTGATAATGACAATCCATTTCCTTCTGGTCTAAAAGTATGCCAATCTCCCTCAAGGGTACGCATAATGATAGGTTCTGGATTTTTGTAGGCCGATGCCCACAAATTACCTTGGTCATCAAATGAAATACCGCTTATTCGCACATCTTCATAATTGGCTTCGGAGGTGGAAGACATGGGTGTATTCAAGGTATTGTATATATCTACTAATTTATAATCGGTATCAAATTCTATAATTCCTCCCCAACTGGGTTCATCAAGAGATGGGCCAAAGCCACCACAAGATCCCAAAAACACATGATTATTATAAGGATTTACTCCTACTCTTACAATATCAAATATATTATCTAAAGCATCATTAGTATAACGATTCACATTACTCCACCAACTGCCAGTATAAACAAATAGTCCTTGCGCATTTGTATTTCCTGAGAAATTACCTTCAACTCCTCCTGGAGCTACCCATAGATTACCATTTGAAACTGCCATTTGAGTAACATCACTTGTTTTAGGACCATTCGGGCTAATAGATTGCATTTCTCCACTGGAAGTACGCTTTAATAAGCCACTCCACATATCTCCTACCCATAATTTACCATCCTTCCCAATAATACTTTCCATCGGGCGTCTCAGCTCATCTGTTACATAAAAGATGTTTTCTCCTTCAATGATTACTACTCTTGCATCTGCAATACCTGTTGGAGTTTCTTGCCACTCTGTCAAAAGCAACTGCCCATTATAGAAGCTCATATCTTGAGGCACCCAATATTCGTCCTCTTCATAAATAGGTGTCCAAGTTTCCCATTCTGACTGATACTGATAAATAGTGCTATCTGTATAGGCATACATGGAATCCCCTTCTCTTACAATAAACTTAGCTGCTGAAGTAGGTATACCTTGTGTCTCGTCATGTAATTCCCAAGTTTGCAACTGACTAATGAAGGTATTATCTAAACTCGTCTCATAAATACCTGTTTCGGTAGCTGCAAAGATGCGATTATTTGCCTCATCTATTGCGACCTGATTAATACTGGTTGATACGGAAGATGGACTATGAGCAAACTCTTCTGCCTCAATATCATAAATCACCAATCCAAAACTACAGCTCATATAAGCAAATTTCCCTACGATTATCAATTCGTTGATTTGCTTCCCTCCGATAATTTTTCTGCGAATATCGGGTACATTGATCACTTGGCCATTTTTGACCATATCAATATTCATATTTTTATAAACGGCTATTAATACCTGACTTTCTTCCTCATAATCGATTTCTGATATTGTCAAATCAGAATAACCATCTAAACGATCCAAAATTTCTTTATTTCCAGTTCCTTTATCATATGAAAAAATAGAGCTAGAGGAACCACAATAAATCTGATTCTCTACCTCTGTGATGGCTCTAACATTTTGGACTGGCAAATGCATCGCCCACTCTCCTACTGCTAAATCTTGCGCCAATAAACTAATCGAAATCAATCCAAAAAAACTTATTAGAATACTTATTTTCCAATTTTGTGTCATAAATGTTTTTTAGTAATGATGCTGGGGCTTCCCCAATTTGTTTTTTGGCCAGCGGGCGGACACATAGGTCCGCCCCTACATGGGCTGGCCAAAAAACAAATCGGGTCGGGCTGTCCGCTATTATGTGGCTATGTTGCTCCTACTTTGCTAAGTGCTGCTTGTCTTCCCTGCGGGCAAGCCATCGCATCACTAAGCGCCGTAAGTCGCAGCATGGCCGCCACATACCACTTCCATCCCTAAGCCAAGACGGAATAAATCCTCAAAAAGATGCATGTAAGTAATTAACGTCAATTATTTCGGCAATTCTGCTGGCTTCTTTTTAGCTTATACTGCGTTATTTTTATTAGCAATAGCCCTGCTATTACTGGCTAAAAATGCCTTGTCTAAGCTAAAAATAATCTCATCAATAATACCCAAATAATTAACGTCAACTACTTAAATATACGTACTTAATAAACAGGAACGAAAAATTGCTTCAAAAGGCTGTCTTCTTGGAGTGATCTACCACTATTTTGTTGCTGAAGGAAGGAATGATTAGCTGTGAAGCTGTATAAATCGTCATTATCATCTAAAAATAAATTTCCTATCATAGAGTTATTAGGTGTACTTGAATTGGTATTAGAGATTGTGATTGGAGATTGGTCTTTGGGGATATTAGGCGTACTTGCTTCTGTTATGTTTGCTGGAGGCGCACTAATTGTTTTCGTTTTGTAAACTACTTTTTCTACTATACGATCGACTGTTTTTTCTACGATTACTTCTACTGGTTTTTCAATGTAAACGGTATCGGTTTGGTACACTAATACTTGTTCTGGGGTGCTTTGGGGACTTATTTCTATGGCTTCATTAGGATATATCCACCAAAACAGCAGTAGGCTTGCGGCTACGGCTAAAGCCGTTTGATAAAAGGGCATTCGATAATTAATAATGGCTCCTAATGAGCTTTGTTTTTCTTGGCGGTTTTCTTGGAGCTTGGCTTTTAAGGCATTTTGGTGACTTAAAGATGGTGTAAAGGCTGGACGATCATTCTTAAATAGTTCTTGACTGACACGCATGGTATTATGGTAAGAGGTATAGCTATCCTCTTCCATGAACTGGAACACATATTTTTTTTCTTCGGCGCTTAGTTCTTTCCAGGCTTTATTTACTATTAATGCTTCTAATTTCTCGTTAAAAGTATTCATTGTTTTATAGTTTTAAGTAACAATTCAGCATGAATCAATTTGGGCCTAAAAATGATCTTTTGCCGCCATACTTCCGCTTTTTTGCGCCCAATAGCGCTGCTATTAAGCTTAAAAAGAGCGTCGTCGGACAACAAAATCTCTATTTTTATGCTCCAAATCATTTATGATGAATAGTTACAATTTGGGATCAAATATTTTCAGCTTGGCTGATAATTTTTTGATCGTATAAAAAATGCGTGATTTGACGGTACCTTCTGGGCAGTCTAAAATCTGGCTAATTTCCTTGATAGATAAATCTTCTTGATAGCGCAGCACAAATGCCATTCGATGTGCTTCGCTTAGTTCGTTGAGTTCTTCTTGTAAGCACTCTTGAAAAATTTGGGGATCGATATTGTCTGTGCTCCATTCCCCGTAATCTTCAAAGGTGAAGTCTTCTGCTTGGTGCTGAAGGTGTTTTCTTTTTGATTGATAGCGATATTCATTTTTGCACATATTAGATGCGATGGTGTATATCCAGGAGAAGAATTTTTTATCGGGATCAAATAGGGTTGCTTTTTCGATTATTTTGATGAATAGTTCTTGGGTAAAGTCTTCTGCTTTATTGGTATTTTGGTAGAGCATTCGATAGAAGTAGTGGTACATTTTGGGGCTATAGCGTTGATACAATACATTGAAGGCCTTATCGTCTCCTTGGACAATAAGGCGCATCAGTGCTTCGTCGGATTCTGTATTATATTTTTTTCTAAACAAGTTTTTTGGGTATGTTGGTAATTGGTACTAATAGACTAACTGACTATGGCTTAGGGATGGTAGCGGTATGTGGCGGCCATGCTGCGACTTACGGAACTTAGGTACGCGAAGGCTCCAATAAGAGACAAGCGGGCCTTAGTGTAGTAGGAGTAGCATAGCCACATAATAGTGGACAGCCCGACCCATTTTAATTTTTCATCAGAGGGCGCACACATAGGTAGCGCCCCTACGGTCTGATGAAAAATTAAAATGGGAAAGCTCCAAATATTATTCCCGAATGATTTCCATGAATACTCGGAAGAGGGCCGACACATAGGTCGGCCCCTACATTATTCGTACAATTTTAAAGCTCCAAATATTATTCCCGAATGATTTCCATGAATACTCGAAATCCCACTTTAGGGCTTGGGCCATTATAATTGCTGATAGAAGATATTTGTGTATCTTCTGGCTTATCGAGCCAACTGCCTCCTAAAGCTAGGCCTTTTTCTTGAACCATTTCGGCTACGTTGCCGACAGTATTGTATAATCCTAGGTCATTAGGGAAGTAGGAGCTGACATTTACGGTGAAATAGCCGCCGTCTGCACCTGGATCTTCTGGTGGGTAACAGCTATTTAGGTAGCAGCCTTTGGCATTTTTATTCAATGGGCCTCCCCAAGGGTATTTGACATTATTTCTTCCGCCATTGGCGGCAGTGGTCCATTCTTCTTTAGTTGGTAAACGGAATTTTACTTCTTGATATTTTCTCTTGTCATTTCGGTTATAGGCGTCTGTTAGCCATTCGCAATATAGGATAGCTGCTTGATGAGAAATATTTTGGATTGGAGCGTTTTCTCCATCAGGGCGACCGACTTTGTATAATTTATCATCACTAATTGATTGGTGTTTCTTATCTAGTAATCCTATCCAATCTGTGATTTCAGGTCGGCATTCGTCTAGTTTTTCATAATCTCTTCGGGTGAGTAGGTCTTGAATAAATAGTTCGTATTCTTTATTGCTTACTTCTGTGCTTGATGCGTGTAGATTTCCTTTGATAGCTTCAAAATTTTTGTGATATTTTTTTGCATCGGGCAGCATAAATATCTTAGTTTGGTCTTTATTACTTTGAGCGATGAGCATATTTTGGAAAGCGTCTTCTCGGCCTCCTTTTTGTGCTATTCTCAAAGCTAATTGTCTGACGTCGGCTGATTTTTTGTCTTCTCCGCTTGCTTCATAATGATCGTATAGGATGGTAAAAGCTGGGATGTAGTTTAGGTTCATATGATCTACAATTCCTGCGCTAATATCGAATTGAGTATCGGCTTTTAGGTAGTCTGTTAGGAAGTGATTTTCATAGTTGTTTTTTAGGATAGCGACATTATCAATTCGTTGATCTGTGTGCTTAAGAGCGAGTCCGACTACATAGAGAGATTCTTCGAAAGCAGAGCGTAAAAAGGTAGGTGTTGATACTCCTAGGTAAACGGGTTTATCCACAGCCTTATCCACAAGATGCTGCGCTAGTTGAATATTGAATTTTTGGAAATCTTTTAGTACATCGAGTCCATTATTAAAGGATTCGATTCCTATTTCATTTAGCAAAGCATTTCGGTAATTATTATCAATAGCGAGAGAAGTATTCATGACAGTGACGTCTGGACGGATGTTATGCACATATTGCCAAATCCATAATGGATAAGTATCATTATCGCCAGCTGTAAGGATAATTGCATTTGGGTCAAGGGACATTAGGACATTATAATTCCATGCCATAATGTTAGGGGAGATTTCGTTAGATTCAAACCATTTTTGAGCAAATTCTTTTACTTTTTCTTGGTTTCTTTTGAGTTCGTAATAGGTGATAAAATCGGAGTATGTTTCTGGACGATTAGGATCAATTTCGTAGGCTTTTTTGAGATAGGGGAATAATTCTAAATTATTTCCGCCATGCCAATACTTGATTAGGTTAAACTCATAGCTGTCTGGAATTAGTTGTTCCATTTGGTCAACTATTGCGTTTAGATCCGCTATAGGTTGGCCTAATATTTTTGCCATTCGGTTAGCGGTATAGAAGTTGAGCCATGCGTCTGAGTTTTTGGGTTCTTTATCTAAAATATCGCCCCAAAGTTTGGCTTGTTGGGTGTACCATTCTACTGATTGTTTGCTTTTAACGATAGAATATACCTTTTGTGCTTTGGTATTATCATCATCGGGCATCGCTATTAGGTTAGGGCTAATTAGCAGGAAAGTTAATATTACAATTATTATTTTCATGTTAAGATTTTTTAGTTTCGTTTTTATTTGTAGATTGATTTTTTCATCATTGAACTCATTTATTGGAATGATTCATCAATAAATCACCTTCATTTGGTAGCTTCTACCCTATTTTTGTGAGAACGTTCAATAAGTGATGATAAAAAATTAGTAATTTTATTTTATGAATAATACTATACTTAATCAAATTACGGAATGGATACAGAATGTATTAGGGCTTAGTCCTGTGCTTCAAGGGCGTATTTTGGGCTCTTTGTTATTGATTCTGATTCTTTTTATTGTAAGGAGGGGTTTGTTCGCTATTGGTTTTCGGTTAAATAAGGATGCGAAGCGTAATTATTACTTTCGAAATTTTGTTTCTTATTTGATTACGATTGTTGGTATTTTGTTGGTTGGCAGGATTTGGTTTGAGGGGATAGATTCTTTGGCAACTTATCTGGGTTTACTATCGGCAGGTTTGGCGATTGCTTTACAGACACCTATTACGAATTTTGCGGGTTGGATTTTTATTGTTTTGCGAAGGCCTTTTGAGGTAGGGGATCGAATTGAGATTGGGGGAAATGCGGGGGATGTGGTAGACATCACTATTTTTCACTTTACGCTTAATGAGATTGGAAATTGGGTAAATGCCGAGCATAGTACTGGGCGCTTATTGAAGGTTCCTAACGCTCAAGTATTCAGTCAGACTTTAGCTAATTATACGATAGGGTTTGGGTATATTTGGAATGAGATTCCTGTGGTGGTTACTTTTGAGGCTGATTGGGAAAAGGCGAAGAAGATATTGGAGGATGTAATGGCCAAAGAAGCTGATAAATATGCTAAAGACGCTAGAAAAGAGTTGAGAAAAGCTTCTAGAGATTATGTTATTTATTATCGAACATTGACTCCTTATGTTTTTACGTCGGTATTAGATCATGGCGTTTGTTTGACGATGCGTTATTTGTGTAATCCTTGGTTAAGGCGAACGAGTGAGCATGAGTTTTGGGAAATGATTTTAAAAGAATTTTCGAAGCATGATGATGTTGATTTTGCTTATCCTACTAAGAGGACTGTCATTTTGGAAAAAGGAAATCGTGGGTTAAGTAATGATGATTATGATGGGGAGTGAAAAAATGGGAGGTGCAGGCACAAGTGAAAAACACTTGCGCTATAAGATGATGTTATGATGGAGCGTAAAATAGAAAAGCAGTACAAAAGAATTGTGCAGGCACAAGTGAAAAACACTTGCGCTATAAGATGATGTTATGATGGAGCGTAAAATAGAAAAGGGACAAGTTAGCAACTTGCCCCTTTTGAAACACTAAGTAAAATTAATATAAACAGTTAAATATCAGGGAAACAAACACTAAAATTAAATGAACTCGTTTAAAGTTTTTCTGCTGGCTTAGAAAATGGCTATTTTTCCGTACTTCTGCGTTATTTTATCGGCCCGTAGCGCTGCTATGCACCTCAAAAATGCCTTGAATTACGAAAAAATAGCTCATTTTCAGCTTCACCATAAAACTTTAAATGAGTTCTATGTCAAAAAATTAAGCAAACAAATTTAATTTGAGCTTAGTAATGTTAAAAAGTTCTCGTAATAGGGTTATAGGGTTTAAGTGACTGTGGAATAGTAAAACAACAAAATATTAATTTATCATTTCAATATTCCTATGGGTTTGTAGTTATAGGTTGATCAACTACTTTTACCTTCTTTTGAAGTTTCCTTCCTTCCAAGATATACCTTTCCTGTTTGCATTTAGGGTGTTAAATGCATTCTATTTGTCACAGAATTAGTAAATAAATTGGAATTTAATTTGGCCAGTTAAAGAAATGAGAAGTTACTGGCGGTTAAGGAATATATAAAGTGATGTTATTTATTCCTCTTAATTTTTAGGTGGTGCTGGCGGATATAATTTTCTGTAGATTTTCATATTGCTGCGTTTCCTTTTACAACAGTATTGCAAAAAGAAAAATTCCCCATCTTGAAAAAAAAAGTGACTTTAATGATAAAAAAGAATCCTTTAGATTGGGCGACCACAAGGGGCGCCTACTTTTTATCAATACTTTTTTTCAGATGTGGAATTTCTATGTTAGTAGAATTGCGTTTTATATGGATATCGTTTTTTGTACATTGCTTGCACGGATTCGAGTAAGGTACTTCTGAGTTGGTCTAAGCCTTCTTTATTAATCGCTGAAATAAATTCGCAGTTACCGTTGGTTTCTTTCTGCCATTTAGTTTTCAGTTCATCTAGTATTTCAGCTTTAACCTCTTCATTTAGGTATTCGTCAAAATTTCGTTTTCGATATAGGTCCATTTTATTGAAGATGATATAGGTTGGTTTTTCTCCTACATTTAATTCTTTGAGTGTTCGATTAACGACTGCTATATGATCTTCGAATTGAGGATGGGCGATATCGACTACATGTAGTAAGATATCTGCTTCCCTGACTTCATCTAGTGTTGATTTAAAACTTTCTATTAGGTGGTGAGGAAGCTTACGGATAAATCCTACGGTATCGGCTAGTAAAAATGGTGTTGTTCCTAAAACGATTTTACGGACGGTTGTATCGAGTGTTGCGAAAAGCTTATTTTCGGCAAATACTTCTGATTTACTCAGTATATTCATGAGGGTTGATTTGCCCACATTGGTGTATCCGACTAGAGAAACTCTGATGAGTTCGCCTCTTGTTTTTCGTCTGGTTGCGTTTTGTTTGTCAATTTTAATCAGTTTCTTCTTGAGTTTTGAGATATTATCATTGACAATTCTTCTATCGGTTTCTATCTCTTTCTCTCCTGGTCCTCTCATACCGATTCCCCCTTTTTGTCTTTCGAGGTGGGTCCACATACCTTTTAGTCTTGGAAGTAGGTAATTGAGTTGGGCGAGTTCGACTTGTGTTCTGGCTTGAGCGGTTTGTGCTCTTCCAGCAAATATGTCTAGTATTAGGAAACTTCTATCAACCACTTTGACTTTGAGGGCCTCTTCTAAGACGGCTTGTTGAGAGGGGCTTAGGTCGTCATCAAATATTACGAGATCAATTTCTTTATCTTCTACGTATAATTGGATTTCTTCTAATTTTCCTTTTCCAACGAAGGTTCGTTTATCAGGGCTTTTGACTTTTTGTTTGAATACTTTGAGGACATTTGCTCCTGCTGTTTCGGCTAGGAAGGCTAGTTCGTCTAGGTATTCGTCGAGTCTTTCCTCTGTTTGTTGTTTATATATGAGTCCTACTAGGATTGCTTTTTCGATCTTATCGAGATCGTAAGTTTTTTTCTCCAGCATAATGTTATTTGGGGATTTTTTTATTCTGGGACGTTATAGCAGTGGACGTTGCAGTAGGATCGTGTGTTAATTTGTTATAATAAGATAATTCCTGAGATGGGGCGATCACAAGGGTCGCCCTTACATCTTTATAAAAATCAATGCACGAGTTTATGGCAATAATGCTAATTACGCCCAAATGTTATGTAAATATAAGGAAATGGGAGACTATA
>JAHDDN010000128.1 GCA_020629335.1 Chitinophagales bacterium
AGCAGTCGGGCTGTCCGCTCTCATGTGGCTATGTGTCTGCTACTACGCTAAGGCGCACTTGTCTGCCCTGCGGGCCAGCCTACGTCCACCTAAGCTACGTAAGCAGCCCCATATACGCCACATACCGCTTCCATCCCTAAGCCATTCGCAGCGCAAAAATAATCAATAAAAAAGAGTATTATAGAAAAAGACGTGTAATTGACAGACAATCTTGCCTATCTTATGTTAAGATTCACTAAAAAGGGCAATAAAAAAGCCCCAAACGGGGCATTTAAAAAACAAAACATTAAGTAGTGCGATAAAAATTGGTTAAATAACTTTATCTCGGACCAGATTGATCACTCTGAATCCTATCAATATTTCTCATTTCTTTGGTTAGAGAACAGATCGTCTTATCACCCTCATCTCGATAACTCACCTTATCCATGATCACATGCATAAGCCTAAGACCTAAGCCTCCCTTCCTTCTGCTCTTAACTCGCTCATTGACATCATATTCGTCAACTTTAGAAGGAACAGGTTGATAATCGCCGATATCGAATATGTCTACACGCATTCGCTGATCGTTGAACTCCAACTCCAGATTTAATTCTCTGCTCTCATCGCATTGGTTGCCATGTATAATCGCATTAGCACAAGCCTCATCTATGGCCAGTATAATTTGATCCTTTACCTTTTGTGACAGCTCATATGATGAAAGCTGCTTGGATACAAAAGAGCGTATATCACGTAAACTCTTCCTGCAACAAGGGATTTTGTAACTAATTTTCATCCAAATATGTCTTTACGTCCATTTTGCTTTTGAAAATATTCAAAATGCGGTCTAATCCCAGTATTCTAAAAATCTCATATACACTATCGCTCATACCGAAAAACAATAATTGACCGTTTTTTTCTTTAAATTCTTCTAAATACGATACAAAAACGCCTAAACCAGCTGAAGAAATATACTTCAACTCCTGACAATCAAATACGATATTATATTGTTCTCGATCATACGCCTCTTTAATGACGTCATCCACTGATATTGCTGAACTAGCATCTAACTCGCCATCCAACAAAATGGTTAGTAAACCATTATCATAATCCTGCTTTATATTCATAGCATGTAAGAGTTAACAATGAATTATTACAAAAGATTCATTAAAAATGAAATTATTTTAGTTTTTTTTCAGACTATTGATCTTAATAATCACTAACGAAGCATCATCTCCTTGACTATTATCATTAGTAAAATACCTAAACTCCTCATAAATAGCATTTTTAATGACCTGAGCAGAAAGATAATGATTTTTCTCTAAAATATCTCGCATACGGTCATATCCAAACATTTCTTCCGTATTATCACTCCTTCCCTCACTGATACCATCAGTATACAATACAACAATATCCCCCTCATCTATCTCATACTCTTCAACCGAAACATTATTAATAAAACTACTCCCACCAACAATGCCTAAGCCAATTCCGCCTTTTTCCAAATAAAACGCTTCTTTCTTACTCGCACTATAAACTAATAACGGACAATGCCCCGCTCGACTATAAATAGCCTTCCTTGCCTTAAAATCAAATGAGACATAAGTCAAAGTGATAAATAAACCCCGCTTTATCAAACAATTCCTAAGTGCCTCATTAGCCATTACCATAAAATTATCTGCTGGCAAACACAATTGTATCAATGCATGGAAAATTCCCTTCATTTGAGCCATATGAAAGGCCGCAGCAGTTCCTTTACCCGACACATCTCCTATCACAAAGGCTATCACATCTTCACTAATGAAATTATAATCGTAATAATCTCCACCTACTTCTTGAGCAAAATCAATGGAAGTCGCCACATCTATATATGGAGAGTCTGGAAAGTTTTGAGGCAATAAGCTAGTTTGCACATCCTTGGCAATATCTAATTGCTCCTTAAAACGAGCATTCTCAATGGCTGACTGCAATAACTGAGCACTCTGATTAGCCACTCTCCCTTGATTGATATAACTTCTGCTCAAATTAATCAAGTACTCGTCAAAACCCTCCTCATAACGCTTCACCAAGCCTATATGACCTCTCAAATTATCATTAGAAGTTATAGGAAACACCAACAAGGATTTATATACCAAACGACCTCTCTCCCCTACCTTCAACCGACCTAAATTAGGATAGTAAAAATGATCCTTTGATGGACTTTTACGCAAATCCTCCTCAAAACGAACCTGAGTGCCCATATAAAAAGCATCCTGCTTCGTAATACCAATAAACTCATACTTGCCAGACCCAATATTAGAACTGACCTTACGAGTGACCTCATCTAAATATAACCATCCTCCATCACTATTAGTGTTTTTCACACAAACATCAAACATTAATCTGTAGATGCTGTCGGGATCTTCCTTGCCTAAAGCACGACGGCTCATTTCATCATAACTTTCTATTTCTGATTCTCGCTCTCGCTTTACAGAAGATATAGGTAAATTAAACAGTAAAGCTAAAAGCGAAAATATACTGTAAGATCCTACACTAATAAACAGCAACAAAACAAATACATTCTGATGCAGGGGCTCACTGATCAAATATGGCAAATTCGATTGACTAAATTGCTGGTATAAGCCTACCAAGGTAAGCGCTATAATCGCTAACAAACCAATACATAATATCTGCTCCTTTCTATCCAAAAAGGCAATCCACTTGATACGAGTATTCAATATAAAACTCAATATCACCCCAATAAATAAAATGATTTGGCTAAACCAAAGAGGAAAATCATATCCCTGAAACCCCATAAGAGCCCCAATAATCAATAAAACTAAAAAAGCTTGAAAGGAAACAACAGCACTCCTATTCCTATGGAAAAAAAACAAATACTGCTTAAATAAAAATAAAGTAAAAAGTAAATAAAAAACCGTAAGATAATAACTTACTAATTCCTGAAAAAGCTGTAAATGAATAGATTGACTTATTTTTCCTAAACCAATCCCAATCAAATCCACAATCAAACTAAAAAATAATACAATCAAACCGCCTACCACTACAAAAGTAAACACCTGATCTATACTACCAGCTATTTTTCGCTCCGTGAATGCCTTAAAAAAAAACAAATGGGATAGCAAAAAACTAACAATAAAAGCACTATAAACAAACTCCGGCACTACACTCGAAATATCTCCAAGCATATTACATATAACAATCACCAAATAAGAAATCCCCCCTATTAACAAGTAGTTATAAGGTAAAACAGATGGTTTTATGCTATAATTATTGATCAATGTGTTAAGAGCTTATTTAATAGAAAACGGCTATCTATTGTTTTAGTATTCCTAAGTATGAATACACTAAAATACAATCTAATATCCCAATTTAGAGATTTTAGAGTCTTCATTTACAAAAATTTTAGCAACAACAAACACTCTTAAACACACCAAAACTAATATTAGTAGTGTACTAAGCCTGCGTAGGTGGCCCTCCACCATCTCCAAAATCATATGGCGGAATGCCCGCAGCATCTAAATCTTTAATAGTGCCATTTTGCTTCTCAAACTTAACGAGATTTTCTGTTAATGCCTTCGCCAAACGCTTAGCATGTTGAGGAGTCAATAAAATCCTTGATTTCACCTTTGCCTTCGGTAATCCTGGTAATAATTTCACAAAATCAATGACAAACTCTGTATTAGAGTGGGTAATAATCGCCAAGTTTGCATAAATACCATCAGCAATCTCCTCCGTCAACTCAATATTAATTCGTTTCTGCTTATTTTTATCGTCCTTACTCATAATTATTTAGTTTTTAACAGAACTTATCTTAAAAGTCCAAGCACAAAAATACATTAATATTTGGAAATAAGCACCTGAATGTAAATAATCCTCTATAAGAGCAATTGACTAAATCAATCAAATTATTGAATCTTAAATAAGGTACTTAACGTTTACTAAAGCAAATCCTTAACATAGAATCCAATTCAATGAATAATTCATCAAAAAACCTGCTCACCGACTTCTACCAACTAACCATGGCTTACGGCTACTGGAAAAATGGAATGGCTGAACAAGAAGCAGCATTCCACCTCTTCTTCCGAAAAGAACCATTCAAAGGCGGATATGCTATATCTGCTGGCCTAGAAGATGCTATCAACTACCTCCAAAATTGGCAATTCACAACAGAAGACATAGAATACCTAGCCTCCTTAAACGACGCACAAGGAAAACCCTACTTCGAACAAGAATTCCTACAGTACCTAAGCACCCTAAAAGCCAATATTAGCCTCCACGCTATAGAAGAAGGTGAACTATGCTTCAGAAATGAACCCATCCTCCGAATTCAAGGCCCACTCATAGTCTGCCAACTAATAGAAACACCTCTACTCAATATTATCAATTTCCAAACCCTAATAGCCACCAAAGCTTCACGCATCACCCAAGCAGCACAAAACGATACCGTTTTAGAGTTTGGCCTCCGACGAGCACAAGGCCCAGACGGCGGATTATCAGCCTCTAAAGCGGCCTTCATAGGCGGCTGCCACGCTAGTTCTAACACTTTAGCAGGCAAAAAGTATGGCATTCCAGTAAAAGGCACCCACGCACACTCCTGGATCATGTGCTTTGATGACGAATTAAAAGCCTTCGAATCTTACGCCCAAGTCATGCCAACCAACTGTGTGCTATTAGTAGATACATATGACACCATAGAAGGAATCAAAAATGCCATCAAAGTCGGTCTCCAATTAAAAGAAAAAGGAATCAATATGTTAGGAATAAGGCTGGATTCTGGAGATTTAGCACAACTAAGCATTGAAGGCCGAAAATTACTCGACCAAGCTGGCCTCCAAAAAGCTGCCATTGTAGCCAGCAATGATCTAGACGAATACGAAATAATCAAACTCAAATCAAAAGGCGCACGCATAGACATCTGGGGCATCGGTACCAAATTAGTCACGGCATTTGATCAAGCATCCATCGGAGGGGTATACAAACTAGCCGCCCTAAAAAATACTAATGGCCAATGGGACTACAAAATCAAGCGATCTAACGACCCAATCAAAATCACTAATCCAGCTATCCAACAAGTCCATCGCTATTACGATAAAAATAATCAACTCATTGCCGATGCAATCGTAGATAAAGACGAAGATCAACCCAATATCGTCTCCTACAAAGACGGTACACCCATCCAATTACAAGCAACTAAACACCGCCAATTACTCATCCCTATAATAGAAAACGGACAATGCATTTACAAGACACCCTCAATAAACGAAAGGCAAGCCAAAAGCAGGAAATCATTAGCAAGCCTGCCATCAGCTTACCAACAAAATACTTGTGAACAAAAATACCCCGTACACCTTAGCAAAAACATCTTTAATAGAAAGCAAAAATTACAAAATGCCTAATAAGTCACTATACCAATACGAATACCCACGCCCAGCAGTAACCGTTGATTGTGTGGTATTTGGCCTCGAAGACAAGCAGCTCCATATTCTCCTCATCGAGCGCCTTAACGAGCCTTTCGCCAAACACTGGGCATTACCAGGTGGCTTTGTCGATCTTCACGAAGACCTTGATCTCGCCGCCTATCGTGAACTCAAAGAAGAAACCCATCTCGATAATATCCAACTTCACCAAATAGGCGGTTTCGGCACCCCTCACCGAGATCCAAGAGGCCACACCATCACCGTCGCTTACTACACCCTTGTCAACAAAGCTGATTTCCACCCCAAAGCAGGAGACGACGCCAGCAAAGCCCAATGGTTTCCCACTAATCAAATGCCCCCAATCGCCTTTGATCACCAAGACATCTTCAATAAAGCCCTACACCTCCTCCACCAACAAGCACGCACAAAACGAAATAAAAGACATAAACAAAAATTCAGACACGCACCCTATTTCATCAACCAATAATTGGGGCTTCCCTTTTTAAATTTTTCATCGGACTGTAGGGGCGCTACCGATGTGTGCGCCCTCCGATGAAAAATTTAAAAAGGTCGGGCTGTCCGCTATTATGTGGCTATGTGCCTGCTACTACGCTAAGTGCTGCTTGTCTGCCTTTCAGGCCAGCCATCGCATCACTAAGCTCCGTAAGCAGTCTCATTGACGCCACATACCGCTACCATCCCTAAGCCAATAATGAGTACATTAGTAATTAGTCGATTGGTATGTTAGTAATCTTCGTATCCCACAACATAATCTATCGACCATCGACTAATGGGTATATTAGTAATTAGTCTATTGGTATATTAGTCATTAGTAATTTTATATTACAAGGCATAATAATTGTCTACTAGCTAGCAAAAAAACTATCGACCATGGACTAAATCATCTGACAGCGAACGCAGTGAGCGATCTCTCCTCTAAACAAAGCAAAATGAAAAACCAAACAACCCCTCACCAAAATGCCCTCCTCCTAATCGACATCCAAAACGACTTCCTCCAAGGCGGCTCATTAGCCGTACCAGCAGGCAATGACATTATCCCTATCGTCAACCAAATCATGCCCCAATTCAAGCATATTTACGCCACTCAAGATTGGCATCCAGCCAATCACGGTAGCTTCGCCTCTAACCACAACAAAAACATAGGCGAAGTGATTGATCTCCACGGCCTTCAGCAAATCCTTTGGCCCGATCATTGCATTCAATACAGCAAAGGCGCCGAGTTTTCTCCTTCCTTACAACAGGAAAAAATTGAGCATATCTTCCAAAAAGGGACTGATATAAACATAGATAGCTATAGCGGCTTCTTCGATAATGGCCACAGAAAAGCTACAGGTATGGGCGATTACTTAAAAGAAAAAGGCATCAAAAACCTATTTCTATGCGGATTAGCCACTGATTACTGCGTCAAATTCACTGCTTTGGATGCTGTTGAATTGGGTTTCAACACTTTTCTCATCACTGATGCGACTAAAGGAGTCAACCTAAACCCTAATGATGTAGACAAAGCCATCCAAGAAATGAAAGAAGCCAATGTCCACCTAATCGAAAGTACCCAACTTTAAATGAGTTCATTATTGTGATTCTACGGTTTATACTTGGGTCTATGTTACTTTAACATGAATTGACGTTAAAATATAGGCCTTTATTTACATAACAGCTCGTATTCATAATTTTAGCAATGACAATACAAAAACATAAATTTTATTTACTCAAGTTAGCCCAAAAGATGGGCTATGCACCTTACCTGAAAAAGGTGCAGGCTGCACATACCCATGTTGATGGCCTCCGCATTCACCTTGATGTCATGCACGCTAGCTATGATGCACCTACCATCGTTATCATTCCAGGAACGGCTACCTATGCTTTATGTTATGTGGATTTAATGATTGCGCTTTATGAAAAAGGCTTTAATATCGTAGGAGTTGATCCAAGAGGACACGGTCGAAGCGAGGGAGAAAGAGGTAATTACACCCTCTTGGAAATCATCAAAGATGCCCAAGCGGCAGTCACTTACGCCATTGAAAACTTTAATGATCAAGTAAGTGTATTGGGCTCCAGTCAAGGAGGTATAGCAGCTTTCTATATGGCTGCTATGGATGATCGTATCGGCAGTGTGATTTGTCAAAATTTTGCCGATCTAAGTGATCTAAACAGCACCTTAGAATTAAGTCTTACTCCACTACTATCTAAAACCAAGGCTCTAGTAAAACCCATCTTAAATGGTGCAAACTCCATCATGCCTCGTCTAAAGGTGCCGATCTCCACCTATGCCGATTTTTCTAAAATGAAAGTCAAGCACTTTGGTACCGCCAAAGATTTCATGGATCAAGACCCATTTGCACTAAAAACAGTTAGGCTTCGAGCTATTAAATCATTAGCCTCTACTAAACTGCCAATTGATATAGAAACCATCCAAACACCCATCTTTGTGCTACAGGGAGCTGAAGATGAAATTTTCCCAGTAGAATACACCTATAATATCTATTACCAACTAACTTGCAAAAAACGCATCGAGATATACGAAAACTTAGGACACACTATATTGGTAGAAAATACGGATGTCATCATGCCCAACCTATTAGAATGGCTACATGAAATACACGGAGCTTTCCAATCAGAAAAAATCGACCATAAAAGAGCATAAAACATCCCTTTGCTCATCTTTTACAAATGCTTCATAAATTCATTTATCGTTTTTGTAATTGAGTTCACTATCTTTGCCCAAACAATTACCAATTTTATATGCATTCAGTAGAAGAACTCAAAGGCATAGCCACTCAAGTACGTCGAGATATACTTAGAATGGTTAATGCTGCCGCTTGTGGGCACCCTGGTGGCGCAATGGGCTGTGCAGACTATATGACCGCACTATTTTTCCAAGTCATGAATCATGATCCAGCATTCAATATGGATGCCATCAATGAGGACTTTTTTATTCTCTCCAATGGGCATATCTGTGCTGGTTTATACAGCGTATTAGCACGCTCTGGCTATTTCGACAAAAGCGAATTAGCTAGCTTTAGAAAATTAAATACTCGCTTACAGGGACATCCTGCGACTGAAGAAGGCTTGCCTGGTATAAGAATAGCTAGTGGCTCTTTAGGACAAGGGCTCTCTGTAGCTGTTGGTGCTGCTTTAGCTAAAAAACTCAATAATGACCAGCATATCGTCTATTCCCTACATGGAGATGGCGAATTGCAAGAAGGACAAAATTGGGAAGCAATCATGTTTGCGGCCCACCATAAAATAGATAATATCATTGCAGCTGTTGACTGGAACGATTGCCAAATTGATGGCCCTTGTGATGAGGTTATGTCATTAGGTGATTTGCCTGCTAAGTGGGAAAGCTTCGGCTGGAAAGTCCTTCAAGTAGACGGCAATATCATGGAAGATGTCTTGAAGGCATTAGCTGAGGCCAAAAGTAATGTTGGCAAAGGAAAACCTATTGTTATTCTCATGCGTACCCAAATGGCTAAAGGAGTCGACTTTATGGAGGGCGACTATAAATGGCATGGGAAAGCGCCTAATGACGAAATAACTGCTAATGCTTTAGCTCAGTTAGAAGAAACCTTAGGAGACTATTAATCGGCTTAGGGATGGAAGCGGTACTCAGCGTAATGAAGTAGCTTACGGAACTTAGGTAGACGTAGGCTGGCCCGAAGGGCAGACAAGTCTACCTTAGTGGAGTAGCTACTGAATAGCTGAGTAAGAGCGGACAGCCCGACGGCTGCGCTTCGCTTGCAATGCGTAATGCATAATGATGAATGATAAATATTTGGCTTGTGCTACGCACTTCGCCTTTACGAGCGCAGCGGGAAGCCCCAAAAACAATCAATTAAAAAAATAAAGAGATGTTATCTACTATTATTAATATGGAAACAGCGGCTAAAGATCTTAAGGAGACCAGAGCTGGCTTTGGAGCAGGTGTATATGAAGCAGCTAAAGCTAATTCCAATGTTATCTTATTAACTGCCGATTTAGCTGGTTCGATGAGAATCAATGATTATATGAAAGACTTCGCTGATCGCTTTTTTAATGTGGGTGTAGCGGAGGCAAATATGATAGGCGTAGCGGCTGGTTTAACTATTGGCGGCAAAATTCCTTATACCACTACTTTTGCTAACTTTTCAACTGGAAGAGTTTATGATCAAATACGCCAATCAGTTGCTTATTCTGGCAAAAATGTCAAAATCTGTGCTTCACATGCAGGATTAACATTAGGAGAGGACGGAGCTACTCACCAAATCTTAGAAGATATTGGAATGATGAAGATGCTTCCTCATATGACCGTTATTGTGCCTTGTGATTATAACCAAACTAAAATTGCTACTCAGGCTATTGCGGAAATGATAGGCCCTGTGTATTTGCGATTTGGAAGGCCTAAGATGCCTAACTTTACTCCTGTAGAACAAGATTTTCAAATTGGCAAAGCACAAGTGCTTAGAGAGGGGGAAGATGTTAGTATTATCGCATGCGGGCATATGGTATGGAAAGCATTAGAGGCGGCAGAAATCCTAAAGGAAAAAAGTATACAGGCTGAGGTAATCAATATGCATACCATTAAACCATTGGATACACAAGCAATCATTGATACTGCTGCTAAAACGGATTGTATTGTTACTGCTGAAGAACACCAAATTAATGGTGGTTTAGGCGAAAGTGTGGCTCGTATAATTAGCGGAAGTAGACCTGCTCCAATTGAGATGGTAGCAGTTAATGATTCCTTCGGAGAAAGTGGAACGCCTGCCGAATTGATGGCTAAATACAATATCGATACACCAAATATAGTAGAGGCAGCTATAAAGGCCATTGAAAGAAAGCAATGATTTTAAAATAAGCTGAATCTTTACTATTTTAAAGGCTTATTTTGGCGAGAAGAATAATTTCGTCAATTGCAATACTCATTAAAGATGACAACTACCGAAAAAATATCAACCATGTCAACGTCAACAACTGACACCGAACTCCTTGAGAAATTCAAGAATCCCGAAACTAAAGAAGCCGCATTTAATGAACTTGTTGAAAAGTATCATCAGAAACTTTATTGGCATATACGTCGTTTAGTTGTTGATCACGATGATGCTAATGATGTCTGCCAAAACATGTTTATTAAGGTTTGGAGGAACTTACATAAATTTAAGGCTAACTCCAAGTTGTATACTTGGCTCTATAGAATTGCTACTAATGAGTCACTTACTTTCCTTAATAAGAAAAAACGTCGTACGTCCACGCCATTACAAACAGAAGACTACGATTTATCTCAGCAACTTAAAGCGGATCCGTATTTTGATGGAGACGAGGTTCAAGTTAAGTTACAAAATGCTATTGAACTATTACCAGAAAAACAAAAGATCGTATTCATGATGCGTTATTATGAAGAGATGAAGTATGA
Source organism: Chitinophagales bacterium (assembly GCA_020629335.1). Next base: position 10,807 of record JAHDDN010000128.1, read on the forward strand.
TGATATGTCAGAAGTTTTGGAGACTTCTGTAGGAGCTTTAAAAGCTTCTTATCACCATGCTGTTAAGAAAATCCAAAAATATATGAAAGAGGATTAAACTTCGATTAAGCTTATCTATCTAATTGGTACAATTCTCAAAAGAAAATGACGCACAATCCTAACATATTAAACGAACTAAAAGAGCTGGCTCCTGACTTAGTTGACTTGCTTCAAAAAAAACCATTCAAGGTTCCTACTAATTACTTTGAGGTTTCTAAAGGCGAGTTGTTAGAAAGTATAAATTTCGCTAATTCAGAAGTTGACCCCGCAACAGATTTCTTACCTGCTAAAACGAATTTTTCAGTTCCGTCTAATTACTTTGAAAACTTTCAAAGCAATATATTAGCTATCGCGAAGCAAAAAGACGCTGAATTAGAAGGAGGAGAGGAAGACTTAGGTATAGCCAAAACTAATCCATTTACAGTGCCTGTAAATTACTTTGAAGAGGCTGCTGAAGAAATCAAGAGCTTAGTTAGTTTAGAAGAAATCGCTCATTTAAAATCCAATCCTTTTAGTGTTCCTCAAGATTACTTTGAAAATGCTCAGAAGGAAATCATGGGACAAATAAGCGAAATGGAGATTGCGGAATTAGAAGATATAGCCCCTGCTTTATTGGCTGTAGGTAAAAAGAACCCATTTAAAGTACCTGAAACTTACTTTAAAAGCTTTAAACCAACCGTTCTTACAGAAGACGAAAAGCCAAGTGGTAAAATCATTCAAATGCCTGGCACTACTTTCAAGAAGTTCTTGAAATATGCAAGTGCCGCAGCAGCAACCGTTTGCTTGCTTTTAGTAGGCTCCTACCTTTATGAAGGTAACGAATCTATCCCAAGCTTTCAAGAACAATACTCCTCACTAAGCGATACTGAGCGCTCTCAAATGTGGGAATTCCTTTTTGAAGACGATTTAGACGATTCTTTATTATATGATGGATCGCTAGCTATGAATGAGCAAGATGAATGGGCATCAGGAATGAGCTCAGAAGAATTTGAGCAGTTCTTAATTGAAGACATTGTAGATGACAATTTGATTAAAGAAGAAATTTAAACTTCCAGAATATTATGAAACTTTTCAACCATATAAGAAAACAGTACCTAGGCTTTGCCCTTTCTCTCCTAATGGTAATACTTTGTAGCGCTGGACTACCAGCTAACCAAGGAGACGCTAAAGCAAAATACAACCGTATGAAAACGGTTTATGTAATGGAGAAATTAAATGACGCTGATAAGGAGTCCAGTATCATGCCTATCTACAGCAAATACTTAAAAGATCAAGATAAACTTAGAAGTAAGGGCCTTGATGAAATCGCACTACAACAAGAAATGCTAGATTTAGCTAAAAACTTGAAAGAAGAACTTAAAGAACATATTGGTGATGATAAAATCAATTTGATCTTTAAAGCAGAAAAGGCTTTTAAACGAGAAATGTTGAAGAAACGAAACGA
>JAHDDN010000129.1 GCA_020629335.1 Chitinophagales bacterium
GTGGGATGAATCTGCGTATGGCTCTTTTTTCTCATTTTAAAGATGAGAAAAGACCAGCAGGAAGTGGAGGTAGTCAAATAACCTTTATCATTCATCGAGTGGATATTTGGGTTTGGATTATTCCTTTTTCTAATGGCATTACTTCTGTAGGATTTGTTGGTAATCCTGATTTTTTTACTGAATATGAATCTATTGAGGATCAGGAGGAGCGTTTGCGTAAGATGGTTCATGACGTACCACAAATGCTTGATCGATTCAAGGGCGCAGAGCTGGTAATGGATGTTAAAAGCATGAAAGCATTTGCAGTATCTTCTGAAAAGTTATACGACAAAGGCTATGTTATTACTGGTAATAGTTCTGAGTTTATTGATCCTGTTTTTTCTTCGGGTGTTACCTTTGCTACACAATCTGGCTTGATTGCTGGCAAGTTAGTTGGTCGCTCTTTGAAAGGAGAGGCGGTTGATTGGGAAAAGGAATATGCAGAGATGATTCATCAAGGAGTGGAAACCTTCCGAACTTATGTGAAGCATTGGTATGATGGGAGTCTTCAAGATATTTTCTTTTATACTTCATCTATTGTGAATCCTATATTAAAGAGACAGCTATGTTCCGTTTTGGCGGGCTATGTTTGGGATGATAGTAATCCATTTGTCAAGAAACATCAACGTGCAGTAAAATCACTTGCGAAGGTGGTTAAAATCTATGAATAATTTTTGAGCTTCTTAAGGGGTTTAGAAAAGCACACTGAAATGAATTTTCAAAAAATCATTCTTTTTTATTGTACTTGTATATTGCCAACTATATTAATTGCTCAGATTGATATCAATGGAATAGTATTAGACGCACACTCAGGGGAACCGATTCCTTTTGCGAATGTCGTATTGGTGGAAGATTTATCTATTGGTGCTACGACAGATTATGAGGGTCAATTTAGCCTTTCTCTTAGTACCCAAGCCGATTCATTACAGGCGAGTGCTTTGGGCTATGAAACCGTCCGAATTCCTTATGAAAAAAAAGATCGACTCATCTTCCAACTAAATGCTACCTCTTATGAAATGTCAGAAATTGTAGTCAAGGCAGAAGAAGATCCTGCAGTCGCTTTTATGCGTAAAGTATTCCAACAAAAAGCACAAAATAATCCAGCCAAAATTCCTACTTATCAATGCGAGGTTTATAATAAGTTAGAATTGGATTTAGTGGGTATTACAGAACGATTTAGAGATTTGAAAATCATTCGCCCTTTCGAATTTGTTTTTGAGAATGTGGATTCTGTTTCTGAGGATAAACCTTTCTTGCCTTTATTCCTATCAGAAAGTATTTCAGATTATTATTATCGCTTATCGCCTAAGGCTAAAAAAGAGGTAATTAAAGCAAGCAAAGTGTCAGGCATACAAAATGAAAGTATCTCACAAGTCACAGGTAGAATGTATCAAGACTTCAATGTCTACGATAACTGGATCACTATATTGAATAGTGAATTTGTCAGTCCATTGTCTGAGAATGGTCTTTTTTATTATCGTTACTATATGGTAGATAGTGCTTTCATTGATAATAAGTGGTGTTATCAAATACAGTACTATCCAAAAGCTAAAAACTTCAATTCTTTCTTTGGAGATATTTGGGTGAATGATAGCAGTTATGCGGTCAAGCGGGCTAATTTACAAATGAATGAAGATGTGAAACTCAACTATGTCACCCAGCTGAGTTTGCTACAAGACTTTGAGTTATTAGCCGATAGCGTTTGGGTATTGAAAAAAGATTTTATTACGGTCAGTTTTGAAAAAATAAATGAGCCACTTTTAGGCGTAAATATGATAAAATTTATTGCCGAAAATGCACCTAATGTACAAGGAAAAAAAACAACTACTTATAAGCATTACTCTTTTGAAGAAAAAGAAGTGGAGCGACTCAAAAGTGATATAGAGGTATCGGAAGAAGTCTTTAATAAAGACGATGCATTTTGGGAGGAAAGACGGCATGTGCCTTTATCATCGAATGAAGAAAAAGTCTATGAACTCATAGACACTATACAAGGTTTGAAGGTCATTGATCGCTGGAAAAAACTAAGCACTTACTTATTTACAGGCTATGTGGGTATTGGTCCGATAGAGGTCGGGAGCTTTTATGGTATTTATAACAATAATCATATAGAAGGAGCTCGATTTAGATTGGGGGCGAGGACAGGAATTAAGCTTAGTGATCGTTTTATGGTCGGTGGATATGCCGCTTATGGCTTAAAGGATAAACGTTATAAGTATGGAGCAAATTTCCTTTATTTGTTAAGCAAAAAACCTCGTCAATCTATCAGTGGAAGTTATATTGATGATATACAATTTTCTGTTTTTACAGAAGCAGAATTTAATACGCCAGCTCGTGGCTTGGCCTCCAGTTATTGGTTTAGACGAAGAAGAATTCCATTCAAGTTGTTAGGCGTCAAAGCTTTGCAGTTAGATTATTTTAAAGAGTGGAATTCAGGTTTCTCTACTAACATAAGTATACAAAATCGTCGCTTAGATCCCTACTTCAATTTCTACTATAAAACAACGGAAGATGATATTTACGAACCAGCCATAATAGACGCATTCGATCAATTGGAGATAGGGGTGAAATTGCGCTTTGCTCATCAAGAAAAATTCCTGTCAGGCGTATTTAATCGCATGAGTTTAGGAAGTCCCAAGCCGATTGTTTCCTTGGAATATAAGTTAGGAATAAAAAATTGGCTAAATAGTGGTTTTGACTATCACAAATTAGAATTGCTATTCACTGATAAAGTTAAGCTATACCCATTAGGACACACTCAGCTAGATATTTTGGGAGGAAAAATCTGGGGGACTTTGCCCTATTTGTTGCTCAAAATTCCACAAGGTAATGAAGGCATTATGGCCAATTATAATGGTTTCAATCTTATCAACGAATTTGAGTTTGCGATGGACACTTACGGCATGTTGTTTTTGGATCATCACTTTGATGGATTGCTGCTACACAATATTGGGATTTTCCGTAAGTGGAAGATTCGTTCAGTCGCCAATTTCCGTATGATGATGGGCAGTATGAATGCAGCCAATCGAGCCGCTAACGAGATGAATCTATTTGAAAATACAATTTTAGAGGATGAAGTAAGGGTAGTGGTACCTGATGAGCGTCCTTATATGGAAGGCGGTGTAGGAGTCGAAAATATCTTTCGCTTCCTTCGATTGGATGCCATGTGGAAATTAAGTTATCATCGTCCTGATGCGCCCGATTGGGGAATCAGAGCTAATTTTCATTTTAAATTTTAGTAGGGGCTTCCCTGATTATATTTTGGCCATCGATATGTAGGGGCCGTACCGATGTGTCGGCCCAACGATGGCCAAAATATAATCAGGTCGGGCTGTTCGCTCTTATATGGCTATGTTGCTTCTGCTCTGCTAAGTGCTGCTTGTCTCTAAGGAGCCTTCGCATCACTAAGCGCCGCAAGTCGCATCATATACGCCATATACCGCTGCCATCCCTAAGCCAGATCAAGCCTTTACTTTGGTATAAGGGATGCTTGGGAAGTAATGAGATTGCTATTGCCAAAAAGGAGTTGGTAAGGAATTAGCCAAATTGAGAACTCATTTAAAGTTTTATGGTGATGCTGAAAATAAGCTATTTTTTCGTAATTCAAGGCATTTTTGAGGTGCATAGCAGCGCTACGGGCCGATAAAATAACGCAGAAGTACGGAAAAATAGCCATTTTCTAAGCCAGCAGAAAAACTTTAAACGAGTTCTGATACAAAAAATGAGCTTTTAAGTTAATAAGTCATTATTTATTATTCCTTATGTAAATGAATTAGTTATTTTTGCATCTTGTACTCAAATTAGCCTTCTTATAATAGACATAAAAAACTAACAATACAGTGCAGAAACTGACTATAGGAAATAAGTTACTTGATTTAAACGACTGTTATCGTATTCTTTTTAGGGAATCGTCTATCGATTTAGATGAGGGAGCGATGCTGCAAGTGAAAGATTGTTTTTCTTTTTTGAGTGAATTTTCTCAAAATAAGGTGATTTATGGTGTGAATACAGGTTTTGGTCCTATGGCACAGTATATTATTCCTAAAGAACAATTGAAAAGCTTACAAATAAACCTTATTCGGAGTCATGCTGCTGGTAGTGGTGACTTAGTAGATGATCGCTATATTAGGGCGACGATATTAGCAAGGCTTAATAGCTTACTACAAGCAAAGTCAGGAGTGCATCCATCTACCGTTCAATTATTGGCTATATTACTCAATGCAGAAGTATATCCTTGTATTTATGCGCATGGAGGAGTGGGTGCAAGTGGTGATTTAGTACAATTAGCGCATCTAGCTCTAAGTATGATAGGAGAGGGGGAAGTAAAGTATAAAGGAGAACTAAGAGATACTGCGGAGGTATATGAGGAGCTAAATATAGAGGCACTTTCAATTCATATAAGAGAAGGCATTGCTTTAATCAATGGTACATCTGCTATGACAGGAGTGGGGATTGTCAACTTGATACAAGCGAAGAAACTATTGAAGTGGAGTATTTGGGCTTCATCGGCGATCAATGAGATTGTAGAGTCTTATGACGATCACTATTCAGCCCCTTTGAATGAGGTGAAAAGGCATCAAGGCCAGCAACAAGTTGCTGCTGAAATGAGGGCTATTTTAAAGGATAGCCAACTATGTAAAAAACGAGCAGACTTTTTGTATCAAGCTAATGGAGCCAATGGCCAAGATCACAGAGGAAAAATAGCGGATAAGGTACAAGAATACTATTCAGTTAGGTGTGTTCCTCAAATACTTGGGCCTGTATGGGATAGCTTAGAGTATACAGAAAATGTATTAATCAATGAGTTAAACTCGGTCAATGATAACCCAATAGTAGATGTAAAAAACAAAGATGTTTATCATGGAGGGAATTTTCATGGAGATTATATTTCTATGGAGATGGATAAGTTAAAAATTGCGATAAGTAAGCTATCCATGCTTTGTGAGCGCCAATTAAATTTTCTCTTGAATGATAAACTCAACTCTAAGCTGCCTCCATTTGTTAATTTAGGGGTTATCGGCTTAAATTTTGGTATGCAAGGGGCTCAATTTACCGCTACATCGACAGTTGCGGAGAATCAAAGCCTTTCTTATCCAATGTATTTGCATAGTATTCCGAATAATAATGATAATCAGGATATAGTAAGTATGGGATTCAATGCAGCATATTTAGCTAAAAAGGTGATTGACAACACATTTGAAGTTTTGGCTATTGAGTTAATGACCATTATACAGGCGATTGATCATCTTCAAATAGTCTCTTCCCTTTCTTCTAAATCGAAGTCGATCTACTTTGAATTAAGGGCTATAGTTCCTATATTTGAACAAGACAGTATTAAATATAGAGAGATTAAAAAAATGAAAGAGTTTTTAATGAATTCGCCGATCAATTCATGAACTCATTTAAAGTTTTATAATGAAGCTGAAAATTAGTTGTTTTTTCGTAGTTCAAGGCATTTTTGAGGTGCATAGCAGGGCTACGGACCGAAAAAATAACGAAGAAATACGGAAAAACAGCCATTTTCTAAGCCAGTAGGAAAACTTTAAATGAGTTCCATTAGTAGAATAGTATATGAGCACAGAAAAAAAGAAATACGCACTAGTAACAGGCGGGTCTAGAGGAATAGGTAGAGCCATTTGCTTGCGTTTAGCAGAGATGGGATATGATATTATTATCAACTTTCATTCTAATGAAGAGGCGGCCAGTGAAACTCAAGGTTTAATAGCAGAAAAGGGAAGAATAGCAAGCTTAATGCCTTTTGATGTAGCGGATAAGGAGGCTGTTAACAAAAGCATTGCTAATTGGCAAAATGAAAATGAAGATGCGGTCATAGAGGTGGTTGTGAATAATGCGGGTGTTCGTAAAGATAACCTCATGGTGTTCATGAAAGATGAAGAGTGGGATCAGGTATTAGATATACATTTGGGAGGCTTCTATTATGTTACGAAAGCTCTATTAACAGGGATGGTGCGTAATAAGTATGGCCGTGTAGTGAATGTTGTTTCTTTGTCGGGCTTAAAAGGCTTGGCAGGTCAAACTAACTACTCTGCGGCTAAAGCTGGTATTATAGGGGCATCAAAGGCATTAGCTCAAGAGATAGGCCGCAAAAATATTACGGTTAATTGTGTGGCACCTGGCTTTATCAAAACTGATATGACAGCAGATATAGATGAAAAAGATTTTAAAAAGATGATTCCGATGAGGCGTTTCGGTAGAGCAGATGAAGTAGCTGCTGTAGTAGGTTTCTTGGCTTCAAGAGAATCTTCTTATATAACAGGAGAGGTGATCTCTGTAAATGGAGGGCTTTATACATAAGCTTATGAATCATAGAGTGGTCATAACAGGTATTGGTGTTTACTCTTGTATAGGAGAAAACATAGCAGCGGTTCAGCAATCGCTTTATGACGGGGTGTCTGGTATTCACTTCGATCAAGTGCGTAAGGATTTTGGCTTTCGTTCTGCTTTGACAGGTAAGGTAGAAGAGCCGAATCTGAAAGGCCTATTGAAGCGTAGAGATAGAGTCGGTTTAGCAGAAGAAGGACGATATGCTTATCTAGCCAGTATAGAAGCCATGAAGATGGCCAAAATGGACCTTGATTTCACTGAAAAAAACGAAGTTGGTATTATTTATGGCAATGATAGTTCAGCGAGAGCTGTCATTGAGTCTATAGATACTATCAGAGAAAAAAAAGATACGACTTTATTGGGTTCAGGCGCTATCTTTCAGTCTATGAATTCGACTGTAACGATGAATCTTTCTACTATTTTTAAATTGAAAGGAGTCAACTTTACGATTAGTGCGGCTTGTGCGAGTGGTTCTCACTCTATAGGAATGGGCTATTTGTTGATTAAAAGTGGTTTGCAAGAGCGAATCATTTGTGGAGGTGCCCAGGAAACACATCATTTTTCAATGGCGAGTTTTGATGGCTTAAGCGCTTTTTCTATTCGGGAGTCTGATCCTACTAAGGCTTCTCGTCCTTTTGATAAGGGTAGAGATGGTTTAGTACCAAGTGGAGGAGCGGCTACCGTTATCATTGAGAGTTATGAGTCTGCTGTGAAGCGGGGAGCACCTATATTAGGGGAAATAATTGGTTATGGTTTTTCTTCTAATGGAGCGCATATATCTCAACCAAGTGTAGAAGGGCCTGTTAGGGCTTTAGAGATGTCTTTAAAGGGGGCGAATATCCAAGCTTCCGCTGTGGATTATATCAATGCTCATGCGACTTCTACTCCTATAGGAGATATGAACGAGGCTAAAGCGATTGATCAGGTCTTTGGGGAGAGTAGGCCCTTAGTGAGTTCTACTAAATCCATGACTGGACATGAGTGTTGGATGGCTGGTGCGAGTGAGATTGTGTATAGCTTATTGATGATGCAAAATTCTTTTGTGGCTCCGAATATTAATTTAGAAGAACCAGATGAGGATTCTGCTCGATTGAATATCCCAACGCAAGCAGTCGATAAAAATATTGATGTCTTCTTGTCCAATTCCTTTGGTTTTGGTGGGACGAATTCATCATTGATCATTAAAAAAACATAATAACAATGAATGATGAACAATAAACAATGAATGTTTAGTCTGATTAAATTTCTACCCTATGGGTTCAATTTATTAGTTCTTGACAGCCCAAGTTTTGTCTTTTTACGATTCTACTTCGTTATTTTTTCGTTTCGTAGCCCTGCTATGGGCCTCAAAAATGCCTTGTATAATCGCAAAAATCCTACAACTTAACTGTCAGAAACTTATAAACTGAACCACTATGAGTACTTTTATTGAAAGAAAAAGTTAGCAGTTCATAGTTATTCCGTTCATTATTCATTGTTATTTACGGCTTAGGGATGGAAGTGGTATGTGGCGTTTATGAGGCTGCTTACGGAACTTAGGACCATGCAGGCTGGCCCGCAGGGCAGACAAATGGGCCTTAGTGTAGTAGCAGACACATAGCCACATAAGAACGGACAGCCCGACCCTATTATTTTTTGGCCATCGTATGTAGGGGCCGTACCGATGTGTCGGCCCAACGATGGCCAAAAAATAATAGGGGAAGCCCCCAAAAACAAAAAGTATTTAATTAATCCTAAAATTTGAGATTTTGAATATGGTAAGTTATCAAGAAATCATAGAAAAAGTGAATGAGTTTTTGGTCGATGAATTTGAAGTCGAGGAAGAGAGAATTGAGCCAGCGGCTAATCTGAAGGAGACTTTGGAATTGGATAGTTTGGACTATGTAGACTTGGTGGTAGTGATTGAAGCTAATTTTGGCTTTAAGGTAGATGGAGAGGACTTTAAGGAGATCATTTCATTCAAAGATTTTTACGATTATATTTTGCAGCGAGTAGGCCAAAGTAATTAAGATGGCAGAGGTAAAGTGGAAAGGTAAGACGAGGGGTGGTTTGATAGGCTATCGTTTATTCTTGTATGTGTTGAAGCATTTGGGGATATCGGTATCTTATTTTGTGTTAATCTTTGTAGCAGCTTACTTTTTCTTTTTTGCGCCTAAAGCTTCTCGTGCAAGTTATTACTACTTTAGGGAAATCCATCAATATGGTTTTTTTAAGAGCTTGCTTCTAATGTACCAGAGTTACTATGTTTTTGGTCAAACGATCTTAGATAAGGTGGCTATCATGGGTGGTTATTCCGATAATTTTACTTTTCATTTTGATGGGGCAGAAAAGCTTGCTAAAATGTCTGAACTTGGTCAAGGAGGAATATTAATCAGTGCTCATGTGGGTAATTGGGATATTGCAGGTCATTTTTTGCATAAGCTTGATACGCCTATTAACATCATTATGTTTGATGGGGAAAATCGGAAAGTGAAGGAGTTGATGGATAAGGAAACAGGGGAAGAAAAAAAGTATAATATCATTTACATCAAAGAAGATGGCTCTCATGTTTTCGAAATTGGCAGAGCCTTAGTGAATAAAGAGTTTATTTGTATTCATGGTGATCGTTTCTCACCTGGCCAAGCATCTGTTGAGCATACATTTATGGGTAAACAGGCACTATTTCCTAAAGGACCATTTGAGTTAGTGGCTCGATTTAAAGTTCCTTATATCTTTGTATATGGTATTAAAGAAACCAGTAAGCATTATCACTTTTATGCGACTCTTGGGGAACAGACAAGTAGCTCGGAAAAAGACATCTTGAAAGAATACACAGAGAGTTTAGAAAAAATATTGGCGCAGCACCCTAAGCAATGGTTTAATTATTATCCGTTTTGGTTAGAGCAAGAAGGGCATGCGATGCCTAAAGCTGTTGTGGAGAAAGAAGCTGTAGAAACCTCTTAATCTTGTATCATATGAAAGATCCTATCTTATCTGGTGCAGCCATCCTGCCTTATATTCCCCAGCGAGTTCCTATGGTGATGATTGATCGCTTATTTCATGCGGACGATACTCAAAGTCGAACGGGTTTTTTGATAGAAAGTGAAAACATTTTTGTAGAGAATGGTGTATTTACAGAGCCAGGACTAATAGAGAATATGGCCCAGACAGCAGCAGTACGAGCTGGTTATTATTTCTTAAATAGAAAAGAGCCAGTTCCAGTGGGTTTTATAGGAGCCATCAAACACTTAAAGATAAATCGCTTAGCACCCATAGGAGCCGTGATTGAGACAGAAGCTACTTTAGTACAGCAAGTCATGGATATTAATGTAGTGGAAGGAAAGGTTTGGTGGAAAGAAGAGCTGTTAGCTTCCTGTGAATTGAAGATATTTGTGATGAAAAACTCTAAAAATTAGCATGAAAGAGCAATCTACTATAGTGAAAAAAAGCCCAATACTAAAAATTAAAACCCCTCTACAAATACGATTTAGCGAAGTAGATTCTCTTCGCATTGTGTGGCATGGCCATTATATTCGATATTTTGAAGATGGTAGAGAAGATTTTGCCAAACAACATGGCTTAGGCTATATGCAGGTTTATCGTCATGGATTTAGCACACCGATCGTAAAAGCAACTTGCGATTATAAGCGTATGCTGACTTATGAAGATAGCGCTTGGATCGAGACGAGCTTTGTGAATAGCGAAGCGGCGAAAATCATTTTTAAATATGAAATCTATCGCCAATCAGATGAGGCATTGGTTGCTAGTGGGGAGACAGTCCAAGTTTTTTTGGATAAAAATAAGGAATTGGTATTGAATCAACCTGCTTTCTTTATAGAATGGAAAAAAGAGCAGGGACTAATATAGCAAATGAAGAAAGTCTATGTGATAGGAGATAATATGCTCAGTTCAATGGGTATGAATAGCGCAGCGCATTGGGAACAATTAGCCGCCGCTCAATCGGGTATCCAAAAGCATGACTTTAAAGGTCAGTTTGAGGGCCAATATTATAGCTCTTTAGTAGATCCGATTGCGTTTGACGAAGCCACTCAGAAGATAAGTCAAGCAAATCATTATACTCGCTTAGAAAAGTATTTTATCCTATCCATTCAAGATGCCATCTCTCAAAGCGCATTAGCGGTTAATACTGACAAAACCATCTTTATATTTTCATCCACCAAGGGCAATATTGATTTGCTCAGCTCTAATGAGGCTATTCCAAAAGAGCGTTTAAGGTTGGGTAGTATGGCTCAAGTAATAAGTAATTATTTCGATAATCCCAATACACCAATTGTTATTTCGAGTGCTTGTATATCAGGCGTAGCAGCCATTCTAACAGGCAGTCGCCTCTTAAGTGCAGGTATATACGATCAGGCAGTGATTAGTGGAGGCGATCTATTGACAGACTTTACGCTAAGTGGTTTTCATACGCTGAAAGCCATGAGTGATGCGCCTTGCCGTCCCTTTGATAAAAACAGAAAAGGAATTACTTTAGGTGAAGGCGCTGCCACCATCGTTTTATCGACTAAAAAAGCCTCCCCAATACAAGTATTAGGAGGAAGTATTAGTAATGATGCCAATCATATATCTGGCCCATCTCGTACAGGAGATGGATTGAGCCAAGCCATCCAAAATGCTCTTCAAATCAGCAAGAAAGCAGCCAAAGACATCGGTTTTCTCTCAGCACACGGCACCGCTACTCTCTACAATGACGAAATGGAAGCTAAAGCCTTTCACACCGCCCAATTAAGCGAGGTTCCTACTAATAGCTATAAAGGGTATTGGGGCCATACCTTAGGTGCCGCAGGCTTATTAGAGTCTGTAGCCAGTCTTCATTCCCTTCAAAATAATACCTTGATTCAATCCCTTGGTTTTGAAGAAATGGGCGTATCTTTAGCACTCAATATCATTCGAAAAAAACAAGCCAAAAGCCTTCAAACAGTACTGAAAACCGCTTCTGGCTTTGGGGGGTGTAATGCAGCCATCTTATTCCAAAAAGACTAAAACATGCCAACAGAATATCCAGTCATAAGCGCCCACGCATCTATTGCACAGCAAAGCATTTGGCTCAATGGAAAAAAAGTCTTTCAAGACGAAAAAAGCACTCATTTTAAAGCATTTGCCAAAGCTGCTTACCAAGCCTTTGAGTTATCCTATCCCAAGTTTCACAAAATGGATCAACTCAGCAAATTAGGCTTCCTTTGTGCCGAAACACTCCTAAAAGATCAAAATATAAAAAACTATGCACCACAAGAAATAAGCGTGGTCATAGCCAATAAAAATTCAAGCCTCGATACGGATGAGAAATACCTCGCTACTTTGGACAATATAGTCCCAAGCCCATCCCTATTTGTCTATACTTTGCCTAATATTTTGATAGGCGAAATTTGTATCAGACACCAGATTAAAGGAGAGCAAAACTTTTTTTTATCAGAAAGCTTTGACATAAATTTTGTTTCTAAGTATGTAATTGATATTTTTCATCAAAAATTGGCGAAAGCTTGTATCACAGGATGGATTGAATATTATAAGGATGAGTACCAAGCACATCTTTTTTATGTGGAATCAAAAACTACTGGAATGCCTTTTAATATCGAAAATCTAAGCGCCCTATTCAGGGATGATAAAAGAATAATATGTACTTTTGAACCCTAATGCCTTATATCAAAACAAGGCAAATTTATTATTCCTTAACCAATCAATGAACTAATAAATCATGGAAGACTTAATTCTACAATTGAAACACCAAATAAAAGAACAACTGAATCTCGAAGATATCAAGATTGAAGATATGGATGAAAATGAACCACTTTTCGAAGGAGAATTGGGCCTCGATTCCATTGATGCACTCGAAATTATCGTACTTTTAGAACGAGAATA
>JAHDDN010000130.1 GCA_020629335.1 Chitinophagales bacterium
CTTATTTTTTCATCGGAGGGCGCACACATAGATGCGCCCCTACGGGCCGATGAAAAAATAAGAAAGGGGAAGCCCCAAATTTGGTGAATTAGTATATTATTTAATTGGTGTATTGGGGATAAAAAAAGGGAAATCAGCAAAAGCCGATTCCCCCAATTGTAAGTAAGTTTAGATTTATTATAGGATTTCTATGGTACGTGTTGGTTTTTCTTTATGATCTTCTTTTTTGGCTACGATTACATATAGAATACCGTTCTCGTATTTTGCGGAAATATTTTCTCCTTCGGCTGCTTCTGGCAGGGTGAAAGATCGAGAGAAAGATGTAAATTTGAATTCTCTTTTGGTGTATTTTCCTTTGTCGAATAATTCTTCTGCGCCACCTTCTTTCTCAGAGCTAATCGTTAATAGATTATTGTCTACTTCTACATTGAAGTCTCCTTTATTGAGTCCTGGAGCGGCTACTTCTACGATGTATTCGTCTCTTGTTTCGAGTATATTCACGGCTGGAACAGAGGTGCCTGTAGTCGCCATTTTAGGTAAATCAAACCAATCTTTGCTGAAGAAATTCTCCAGCATATTAGGGATATTAAAGTCGTCTTTTTTCTTGTCTGACATGGTATAGAATTTAATTTAAAATTTATTTCCTAACTTGTAACAAATAGGATACCATTTGTAAATCTAGGTTTTTATGGCATAATATAGTAGTGAATTTTGGCAGTATAAGAATATTGTTAGAACATAAAATGCCAATTTGACAGGTATAAAATGTAAGGTAACTTACTAATTGTATCAATTAAGTATCTCTAAAGGCTTAGGCAGGAACTAACAATGTATTGTTCTCAGTTAATTTTTGTATATTTATAATAAAGAAATTGTTCCCACATGATAACCTTATTGGTGTTTGGTTATCGCAAATTGCTGTTTTATGTCAACTTGCGTCGAATGTTTTTGGCTAACTATATTTTCAATATTTTTAATAATAACTGCGGTTTTAGAGGTTATTCGGATGACTGAAAAGGCAAAAGAAGTACCCACTGAAAAGAATTGCCCTGAATGTGATGAAATAATTAAGTATAAAGCTAAAAAATGTAAACACTGTGGTGAACGAATTAAAAAGAAAAAATAAGCCTCCTTTACTTTATTTAACACATTAATTTCCTTCTATTATAAATTTATCCTTACTTAAGCTGTAACTTTGTGGCCGTTTGATTCGTTTCACTCACATAAGTAGCTAAAGTTAATTATTTCGGCAGTTCTGATGGCCTTTTTTTAGCTTATACTGCGTTGCTTTTCTTAGCAATAGCTCTGCTATTACTGGCGAAAACCGCCTTGTCTAAGCTAAAAATAAGCTCATCAAGAATGCACGAATAATTACCTTCAACTACTTAATAGATTGAACGAATCTTTAAAATGGGGGTATATGCCTCTGTTTTACGTCTATGAATTGGACACTCATTAAAAAATCAAAAAACCTTATGAAAAAACTACTATTTTGTTTCGTTGTACTTTTAGTAAGTGCATTTAACACCCAACTAGTACAAGCCCAATTTGATGAGAACTTCACCCTTTTAGGGGAATTTGAATTTGAGTCTGACCTTAGTGATATTTGGGGTTATGAGTCTGATGGAAATGAATATGCCATAGTCGGACGTAATAATGGTACTTCTATCATTGATATTAGCGATCCTGCTAACCCTGTAGAGGTCGTGGATATTCCTGGTGGGAATTCTACTTGGAGAGATATGAAAGTTTGGGGAGATTATGCTTATGTAGTAGATGATCAGGCTGGCGAGAGTTTATTGATTATCGATATGTCTAATTTGCCTGAGAGTTATGACTACCAATATTGGGATGGAAATGATACGCTATCATTTGAAACGGTACACAACATATTCATGGATGAAAATGGTATTGCATATCTTTTTGGTGCGAACTATCAAAATGGTGGTGCTATTATGTTGGATGTAACTCAAGATCCTTGGGAGCCAGAAGTGGTCGGTTTATATGATACACACTATATACATGATGGTTATGTGAGAAATGATACTTTGTGGGCAGGTGAGATTAATGATGGCTTACTTTCCGTAATTGACATTAGTGATAAGATGAATCCTGTTACTTTGGGATCTACTGAAACGCCTAATAATTTCACGCATAACTGTTGGTTGAGTGATGATGGTAATACCATCTTTACAACTGATGAGGTATCTGGTGCTTATATTACTGCTTATGATGTTTCTGATGTAAATAATATCACAGAAATCGATAAAATACAATCATCACCAGGAGAAGGAGTGATTCCACACAATACTTTTGTAAAGGGTAATTTCTTAGTCACTGCCTATTATAGAGATGGGGTAACCATACATGATGCTACTTATCCAGATAATTTGATTCAGGTGGGTAGTTTTGATACTAGCCCATTAGAAGGAAATGGTTTTAATGGTGCTTGGGGCGTTTATCCATATTTTGAATCAGGCAAAATAATTGTTTCTGATATTGAGGAAGGCTTATTTATTTTTGATATCGTTTATGAGCAAGCTGCTTTATTAGAAGGTAATGTGGTAGATGGTGATACAGGCGATCCTTTATTTAATGTGAATGTCAGTATAGTTGGCACTCCTCAAACTGACAATACTAATCTATTTGGTCAATATAAAACAGGAGCTGCTCATGCTGGCACTTACGATATTCTATTCAGCAAGACGAATTATGAAAGTGTATTAGTAGAAGGATATGAATTAACAACTGGTGAAATCTCTATATTAGACATGGAGATGTTTAGTTCTTGTGGTAATGAAATTTGTGAAGGGGAGTTTGGAGAAAACTACTGTGAATGTGAAGGAGATTGTCCATGTAGTTTCCCTATTACTTTCTTCCAGTTTAATGAAGAAACTTTTGATTATGAAGAAAGCGCAGAACCAATAGCATATTGCGCCTCTAATTTTTGGGTAGGTGGAGAACCCAATCCTGATCCTGCAACGATTTATATTCCGATGTTTGTAAATGGTTTGGAATGTGTCGGCAGCTATGAGGTAGCTACTACAGATGGTAGTATAGTCGTTAGAACAGAAGAAGGATTAGTAGATACTACTAGTGTCAACTATTTAGAATTGATTTTCTTAGCCATCAATCAAGATGATTTTGATAGTATTGGTGAGACCACTACAGTTACAGTATTTAATGAGGACAATGGCTGCTTAGAAGAAATATCAATAGAGTGGGCAGATTTTACTGAATTAGATGATTTATCAGAAATTTGTCAGCCAGCATTCTGCGGAGATGAGTCTTGTGATGAAGGGGAATCTTGGTGTGATTGTGAGGCGGATTGTCCTTGTGATATGCCTACGGTGTACTTAGAGTTTACGGGTTCTGACGCTGATGAGTCAGATAAGCCAGTCATTGCCTGTACAACTGACTTTTCATTCATCTTACCTGGTAATGGCTTAAACCCTGATCCTGCGGTAGGATATATGTTAATTGGATTTGGATTTGAGGCTTTTCCATGTGTGGATGAATTTATTATTACTTCTACTGAAGGTACAGTATTAGGTTTGAATCCAAACTTCAATTTAGTCCCTTATGAATCTTTCCCTACCAATAACCCACAAGCACCTAACGTAATGGCTTTATCATTTACGCAAGAGGATATTGATAATGCAGTGGATGGTATTACGACTCTTAGTGTAGCAATGGGTAAAGGAGGTTGCGAATCTACTTTTGATATTGACTGGTCTTTAGCTGATGGTGCTGACTCATTAATTGATCTTTGTCCAGCGGCCTTTAGCTGTGAGGATTTCCCTTATACCAATGATGTTTGTTCGGAAGCAACTCCAATCACGACATTAGATGGAGAAAATGGACCATTTAGTAATTTATGTGCTGATACAGATGAAAATGACCCAGTCATTGATAGTGAAACTACTTGTTGGGTAGATGGTTCACAAGAGGAACCAGGTGCTTATGAAAACACGATTTGGTTTAGCTTCACTGGTGATGGTGGTATCTACTCTTTTGAAACCTTTACTTATACTGATTCAGAAGAGGTTCAGAACGATGATACACAAATGCAACTTTACACTGGTGGCTGTGATAATTTAGTCGCTATTACTGAAGCTTGTAATGACGATATTAGTGATAGCAATTACTTATCACTGATTGAAAATTTCCAAACTGAGGAAGGGGTTGATTATATCCTTTTAGTAGATGGATGGGATGGTACTGCTGGTGAATTTGGTATTCGCTTTACCCCAACACCAGAAGACACAACTGGCGTTGCTATACAAGATATAACGGCTCTTAATAATCAATTAAGCTGCTATCCTGTACCGGCACAAAATCAAGCGAATATCGTTTATAATAGCATCACTCAAGGAGCTATTAGTATCCAACTATACAATCTAAATGGTCAATTGATAGAAACGATCAATGAGCAAGCAATGGAAGGTAAAAACCAGTATTCATTAGATATTTCTAATTATGCAAGCGGTACTTACTTTGTTCAGTTGAATAATGGTCAATCAATTACTTCTACTCGTTTAGTTAAAGCGAAATAAGCTCCCTTAGGAGCATAAAAAAAGCCGAACTAATTGAGTGTAAGTTCGGCAATCGACAGTTTAACGTGCTTCAAATTCTTCTTTGTCATTTTAGAAGAAGTAATTCCGTCGAGATTTGGTATTTAGCCGTAGCAACTAAGTTGCTACGGCTTTTTTTGTTTAGCTACAAAAACTTAATGATTTTCCATAAAGCCTTCTATTGCATTCACATTGGTTTTCAAACTAATAATATTGCCTTGTCCATCTAATAGAATCCCATGTGGTATTCCCTCCACCATTAATAAATCCAATAGCTCTAAGTTAGCCATACCATTCGTAAATTGAGGCATATTTTCTTGTGCATATTGACTGGCTCTACTGGCTTCATCAGCGCAATTAAGGGTCACCACATTGAGCTTACTTCCATGTGTTTTATAAACTTCATTTAATAGTGGTATCTCACTCAAACAACGCTTGCACCAAGTCGCCCAACAATCAATATAGGTAAACTTACCTTCTTCTATAAAATCATAAATACTACTTTCGGTTTCATCCATCTTAACAAAAGTGAAGTCAGGTAATTTAGCTCCTTCACTCAGTTTAATAGGCGGCGCTTCACCAAACAATTGTTTGATATTAACATAAGCACCATTCTCTGCAATATCAGTTAAAGCATAAACATTGTCATTATAAGCAAACAGGTTCTTATCATCCTGCTTATACACCCCTTTTGCTGTCTCCATAGTAAACATCGTATCACTCTGATAAGGGGCAATAGAAAATTTGTCTATCCCTCTATCATTGTATAAACCATTAATATTCCAATCAATCAAACCAATCCTAAATTGTTCATCTCCCATACTAACATCTCCTGCTAAGATATTTAATCTAGTTTCCGAGAGCCAGTAAGCAGGCTCTACCACCTCCTTGCCTTTACTCTCTGGCCCATCCTTAAATCGCTTATAGACCATATCCCGACTCTCATCGCTAACATACTGCATAGGCTTAATCAGTGCCATACTTTTAGCCGAACTCGAAAGCTGATTACTTAAGGCGATTTCTAAAGACTTATCTTTCTTATCAAACTTGAGGGGTTTTCCATCATCTGTAAAATCGAGGTTATTGTTATAGTCAATATAAAAAATAGGATTCTTGGTCTTATAAGCATCCACCAATACAATAGTATGATCCTTTATAAGCTGCGTAGCACCCGTAAAAAAGCTATACATAAAGGCTAAATCCCCTTTATCCTTTACATCAGGCAAGACCAAATCATAAGATTCCATCTTATCTTCAAAAATATTATAATGCTTAATGCTATTACCATCTAACTTATAAAGAGGCAAAGGACTCGTATACTTAGAAAATTCGCTAAGCGGGCGATCTGTTAATTTTATCTCCTGCGCTATTAAGTCTGCGCCTAATACACTAAATACTAACATTCCTATATAAATAAAACGCCTGTATTTCATTGTCAAGCTTTTAGTTAACCTTCTTATCAATTATGACCTCACAAAAATAACAAAGCCAAATAATAAGATGGAATAATCGTACTAAATTAGCACTTTAAAGCATCAATTAAGTTATATAAAAGCGTAAATGCACTTTAACAACATTTTTTCTGCAAGAAATCCACAAAATTTTGTTACTTATCAACATTATATTGTCTAAACATTAGTTCTGACGCGTAGTACTCTACGTAATTTTCTATTTAATTAGAATTCCACCACCCATATTAAGCAGACTTTTTAGATTAGAAGGATATATTTTGCATACCCCTTCACAGCATTTTTATGCCTACTAATATAAAAAGAAATCCCCTACTTACTGTGGGACATTGATAGTATAAGCTATTAGTATTGCTTGATTCTGTCATCAATCCCTCTTTTTAACCAGAACTTTTTCACGGAATGTGAACTATACTTAAGTAGCTAAAATTAATTATTTCGGCAATTCTGATGTCCTCTTTTTAGCTTATACTGCGTTGCTTTTCTTAGCAATAGCCCTGCTATTACTGGCGAAAAGCGCCTTGTCTAAGCTAAAAATAAGCTCATCAAGAATGCACGAATAATTACCTTCAACTACTTGACGATTGCATACAAATAAATAAATAATTCCAACATGAATTGCATAATGGTGGAGTAAAATTTAAATTTGATTGTTCAATCACCAGCCTTAGTTATCTTACTCCTAAGATATTAAAAAGCGGCTTTCTCACGGAAGGTCGCTTTTTTTTATTTCTTTTTGCCTTTTCTGAACCATTTTATTCTACCACAAGTATATTATTTGGGTAGTTTTCATCTGTTTTACAGGGATCTTTATAGCATTTATCCAAAAACTATCTTAACTTTAAACGTGATATGCCTATTAATTTAGGGCACGTCCCTTCGTTCATGTTGCGTAGCGCTGCTACTTTCACATTCACTTCGGGTCGGGCTATCCGCTTGTATAGAGCTATGCCGCTCCTATTACGCTAAGGTACACTTGTCTGCCTTTCAGGCCAGCCTGCGTCTACCTAAGCTCCATAAGTCGCTGCATTTACGCTCTATATCGCTGCTATCCCTCGTGCTAACAATGAATAAAGCATATCCAAATTAAGGATATCAAAATAATAAATTGCTCAATTAAAAGGCTTCACTTATTATTTCAATCAATATTCCTTACAGTACTAATAAAATCAATCAGAAAACATGTTAAGAAGAATTGGACCTACACTTATCATTGGAATTGTAATGGCACTTTTTGCCGTCATCAAATACTATTCGCTAAGCGAGTATAATGAGATCACAGGTAAAACACAAAGAGTAGCACTCTCTCCAGAACAAGAAATAGCACTAGGATTACAAAGTGCTCCCCAAATGGCACAGCAACATGGTGGCCTTCATCCCGATCAAGAAGCACAAGCCTTAGTTGATATGATTGGCAATCGACTCGTCAATAGTTCTGTTGCCAAATCTACTGGTTATCGTTATGAATTCCACTTATTAGCTGATCCACAATCTATTAATGCCTTCGCCTTACCTGGTGGACAAATCTTCATTACTGCCGCCCTCTTTTCAAGGCTAAAGTCTGAAGATCAATTAGCTGGTGTACTTGGACATGAAATAGGCCATGTAGTCGCCCGACACGCCTCCGAACGGATCGCCAAACAGGAATTGAGCCAAGGCTTAACAGGTGCCGCCATAGTTGCAGCAGGCGATTATAACTCTGCTCAAGCAGCCCAAATGATTAGTAATCTAATCAATATGAGTTATGGTAGAGACCAAGAATTAGAATCAGATGATTTGGGAGTTCGCTTCATGGTAGAAGCAGGTTATGATCCAAGAGCACTAATCGGTGTAATGGAAATTTTAGCACAAGCAGCAGGTGATAATAAACAACCAGAGTTTATGAGTACTCACCCAAGTCCAGAGAATAGGGTAGAAATGATAGAAGCCGCCATTAGAAAATATAGCGGTGGGAATTATTGAACTTATTAAATAAAAAAAGGCCGAGCATTCTGCTCGGCCTTTTTTTTACTTTTTTAAAGCTTTTTTGACTCTTTCGTAATTCTCTTTGAATATCTTCAAGTTCGGATCATCACTTTCAGCTTTATCAGCAGCTATGCCATAATTTTTCATCGCATCTTTTAGCTTTCCTGCTCCTTCATAAGCTTCTCCTAAACTATCATATACATTCGCTGAATCTGGATAATTACTCACATTCAATCGGAATATTCCAATTGCTTTATCATAATCCTTAGTCTCTAAGATATTGTAACCCATTTGGTTGATTAAGCCCTCTGGAGGAAGCATATCATAGCCATATTTCTCACTCAAATCATTAAAGGCTTTTTCAATCGCTTCGGCTCCACCTTCTGCGACACTAACATCTACTACCATACCTTCAAATATAGCTTCTAAACCATTATATACTGTTTTGAGAGGTGTACTACCATGATCATCTCCAGCCATATATTCATACTCCCACTCCAGTTGTTCATTAGGCATTTGTTGGAGTGTTTGGATTAAACTTCCTACGGATGAGTAATAATTCGGTTCTCTGCCTAAACTCATATAAAGGAACTTCTGCTTATCAAAACCTATAGAAATTTGTTCTTTAGCTTTCTTAATTACGAAGTTGTTTTGATAAGCAATTCCAGGGCTAGTAGCAATATAAGCATCAAATAAGTCTGGATTGGTAAACAAAGTATATACGGTGTACATTCCCGTTCGAGAAAATCCATTGAGGATTTTATAGTTATTAGTTCGATAGTTTTTGTTGATATAAGGTATCAGGTCTTTTTCCAGGAAGCTCATGAATTTATCTTCTGAGTTTTCTTCGATTGGTGGGCTGTAATCTCTTTCTCTTAGTTCCATATTATCGATACCTACGACTATCATTTCTGGTGCTTTACCAGCACGGAAAAGATAATCTTCTACCATTGCAGAGAAAGCAAAGTTCCATTCTCCATCTAAGACGTAGAATACTGGATATTTCTTATCTCCTTCTTCATATGATGCTGGTAAAGAGATTCGCAAGTTGCGCTCTTCTCCTAATGCGGTGGATTTCATTTTGACTTCTTTGCCTAAGGTCATGACTTCTTGGGCGATTAGCTGAGTGCTAAAGGCACTGAGTGCGAAGGCAAAGAGGAGTGATAATAGTGTTGTTTTTTTCATGTTTTTTTATGTTTGGTAAATTAGTTGAATGGTGTATTAGTTGAATAGCTAATTCGTGTATTAGTTGGCTGCTTGATTCGTGGTTTAGAGTATTTAAATTACTCTACCAATATACTAATTAACTAATATACTAACTCACCAAAAATGGCTTAGGGATGGTAGCGGTATGTGGCGTCAATGGGGCTGCTTATGGAGCTTAGGCTCACGCAGGCTTGCCACGCAGTGGAAGACAAGAGAGCCTTAGCGTAATAGCAGACACATAGCCACATAGGAGCGGACAGCCCGACCATGCGCCTTCGGCGAATGATAAATGCATAATGATGAATGACAAATTGGGTTCATGCTATGCAATTCGCTTTACGAACGCATGGGAAGCCCCAACAAATTACGCATTATTTTATTAAAATTAGGTAATCAATGCTTAGAGCATGTTTTAAATTAGCAATTTGGTCTAAAAATTGGTCTTTTGAACCTGACCTTCAGCTATTTCTCCCTCCATAGCCCTGCTATGCTGCTCGAAATCAGCTTCGGTCAGATCCAAAATCCTGCTTTTTTAGCCTCAAAGCCAAATTTAAAACATACTCTTAGGAAATGCCTATTTTGAAGCCTGCGGAGCTGAGATTTTCGAGTTTTAGCTCTTTTTCCATGATTACCAGCATATGTGGTACATCGGAAAGTTTATTGGAATAGGCCGTTCTATCTATGATATGGCTGTTAATCAGGCGGTACCCTTCCAAACCTTTTGCCTGTATGTCTTGTTGTAATTGCTTTTGGCCCTCGTCGGTGAGGGGCTTTTTTAGAAAAATTTGCTCGTATTTCTTCATATCCTTTTTAACAATAGACTTAGGGTTTGGATTACTTTTTGCGAGTTTTTAACAAATTGCGAATTATGAATGAAAAGGAACGTACTGAATTGATGGCTAAGGTCAATGAGGAGATAGCGGTTGTGCTTAAGGATATTGCAAAATTAAAGGACGAATCTAAGCCGATTGCGCCTGAGAATGCGATTGGTCGAGTGAGTCGCATGGATGCGATTAATAATAAGAGTGTTCAGGAGGCAGCTTTGCGGAAGGCGAAGGAGAAGCTTTCGAAACTAAATTATGTATTGACACGTGCGGAGAAAGAAGATTTTGGGGCTTGTGTGCGTTGTGGCAAGCAGATTAAGTTGTTGCGCTTGATGTATATGCCAGAGAGTTCGCATTGTATTAAGTGTGCGAGATAATGTTGTAGTGGCCGAGCTATGTGTCGGCCAAACCACAAGCGAGACGCTTGCGATAGATTTTAATCCTCCTCTTCGGCTTCATCTATTTGTGTATCGAATATTTCGTAGGGGAAACTGTCTTTGATATTATTGAAATAGTATTTGCCGATGGATTTAGCCATTAGGCATTCCGTGTAGAAATTCGGGGGTACTTCTTTGAATCGGTATAGTTGTCCATTCTTATAAAGGACTTCTAATTTTCGCTGATCGATATCATAGCCTATACTTTTTAGGCGGGATGATTGGACGGGTGTATGCTCCATATTTTGCAGGGCTTAGTTTTGAATTAAAAAGCCCTCATTAGTGCCTTTTGAGCATTAATGAGGGCTTTATCATTTTATCCGCTTATTTACGATACTTGTGTTTCTCGCTTTAGGCCGTACTTATCAATTTTGTTGTAGAGGTGGCTTCTTTGGATGCCTAGTTCCTCTGCTGTTTTGGATACGTTCCAAGTGTTTTTACTTAGTTTGTGTTCTAGGAATGATTTTTCTGCAAAATCTTTAAAGTCTTGGAATTTTTCGAATCGATCAAAGAAATCTACGAAGCTATCTGGTCTTTTATTAGGAGAAACGTAGTTGATTACGTCAGCTGCGGTGATTTTCTCATGGCTCATGATGATGAGTCGTTCGATCACATTTCGTAGCTCTCTGATATTTCCAGACCAGTGGAATTTTTGTAGTTCTTTGAGTGCTTCAGGAGTTACTACCTTTGGCTTAGTTCCGTTATTAGCACAAATTTCGCTGATGAAGACTTCTGCTAGTACGGGGATATCGCTTTTACGTTCATTTAGAGAAGGAACGTGTACCAGGATAACGCTTAGACGGTGATAGAGATCCAGACGGAATCTTCCTTCGTCTACTTCCTGGAGTAAATCTTTGTTCGTCGCTGCAATAATTCTTACATCAACGGATATTTCTTTTTCTCCCCCTACTCTGGTGATTTTGTTTTCTTGTAATGCACGCAGTACTTTCGCTTGAGCAGATAAGCTCATATCTCCGATTTCATCTAAGAAAAGAGAGCCATTATTAGCGAGCTCAAATTTCCCAATTTTCTGTTTGTGTGCGCCAGTAAAAGAGCCTTTTTCGTGTCCGAACAATTCGCTTTCAATTAATTCAGATGGGATAGCAGCACAATTGACTTCGATCAAAGGATTGCTATTACGGTGGCTTTTTTCGTGTATCCAACGAGCTACTAGTTCTTTACCAGTACCATTTTCGCCTGTTACTAATACTCTTGCATCAGTAGGGGCTACTCTATCAATCGTTGCTTTGATTTTGCTGATTGCTTTAGAGCTACCTGCGATATTTCTGGTAGTAGGTATTTTTCTTTTGAGGGTTTTGTTCTCCGTTGTAAGCGTAGACCTTTCTAGTGCGTTACGAACAGTAATCAACAATCTGTTTAGATCTGGCGGCTTAGAAATGTAGTCAAAGGCACCATTTTTAACGGCTTTGATGGCGGTGTCCATATCTCCATGACCAGAGATCATAATGATTGGTAAATCCCTTTTTAAGGTTTGGGCGCGTTCTAGAACGTCCATCCCATCCATTTTAGGCATTTTGATATCTAGAATAACTACATCGTAGTCATTCGATTTGATCATATTTAGGCCTTCAATTCCATCCTCAGCCTCTTCGACTTTATACTTTTCATATTCAAGGATTTCTCTAAGGGTACGGCGTATGCCCTTTTCATCATCAATAATTAAAATGTTTGCCATTA
>JAHDDN010000131.1 GCA_020629335.1 Chitinophagales bacterium
ATAGCTACCCAATACTCATTACACAATACTCAATACTATTTTGGCTTAGGGATGGTAGCGGTATGTGGCGGCCATGCTGCGACTTACGGAACTTAGGCACACGCAGGCTCCAATAAGAGACAAGTGGGCCTTAGTGCAGTAGGAGCCGCATAGCCACATAATAGCGGACAGCCCGACCCATTTCAAATTTTTTCATGCGAGGGCGGACACATAGGTCCGCCCCTACTGGCGCATGAAAAAATTTGAAATGGGGAAGCCCCCAATAAAAAATGATGAACAATAAACTATGAATGTTTTATTATTCATTCATAGCTCATCATTCATCATTAAAATATTGTCTATGCCTAAAACAGCTTGACCTGACAAATCCTTTAAGTCTGTGTTACTGTTAAGTAATTGACGGTAATTATTTGGGTATTATTGATGAGCTTATTTTTAGCTTAGACAAGGCATTTTTAGACAGTAATAGCAGGGCTATTGCTAATAAAAATAACGCAGTATAAGCTAAAAAGAAGCCAGCAGAATTGCCGAAATAATTGACGTTAATTACTTAATTTAACACTTGGTAGTGATCTTCAAAAGCATCTAAAACGGAAGCCTTCAAGCCTCTTGTAGCTTTAAGAATTAAATCTCTATTAGTAGGGAAGGGGACAAAATGATTAGTGAGTAGATTTCTGGTTCTTTGATCCAATGCGTGAACATCCCCTCTGGCAGTCGCAAAGGTATTAATAAAGTTAGCGCTGGACTTGACAGGATAACTACCCAATAGCTGACGCGTTCTGAGATCGAAGAAATCTAAACTGCCTTTAGCATAAGCACCTTTAGATTGTTCAACTACTAAAGCATCGCAATGAATTTCAATGAAACGATCTACCTTAATACGTGTGCCAGTGCTATCAATTTTATAATTCCCTTTTTTGTCTCTTAAATACTCCCAACCATCTTTGACTTCTTTATGGTGATGAGTATCTCTTTCCTTCACACGCTCAGCCGTTACGTCAATATTTTCTAAATTCATCACGATTTCGTAATCGTAGGCTAAGTTAGGCTCTTGATTGCTATGAAAGCGTAACCACTGTTTGTCAAACTGACTAACAGGCATTCTTTTTAAAGCGCTCTCTACATCCTTAGGCAATAATTGATCAGAAGTATTCTTAAACTTAAATAGCACATACATCGTACCTTTTGACAAGGCTTGCTTTAGCAATTCATCTGTGTCCTTATAATGAGGATATAAGCGCTTCAATTCTTTTAAATGATCATAAGCCATTAAGGCCTCCGTTTTATCATTAGATTTTAGCAAACGATGCGCCTTCGCATAAAGGACTTCCGCATGTTTGTTTTTAGCTTGTGTTAAAGCCTCCTTAGTATCAATCAATTTAATACTAGCCTTACGACCACCTTTCTTCACATAAAGGGGCAATAAAGGCACCACTAATTGCTGGCGATCATTGATTCGATAATACAAATCCATAATCTCCTCCCAATTATCTGGATTCCCATCCGTCTTCAAATATTTGATATGATCTAAATCTCTTCGGTTAGCCTTATAGAAAGCATCTTCTAACAACAAAACCTGTTTTGTCTTGTTCTTATTATTACGGAGCTTCTTGACAGAGCGCAATACGGCTTCATCATATTCTCCACTATTAATAGCTTTCTGAGATAGATTACAAGAAGAAAGAAAAGCAATTGCAATCATTAAAACGGCAGTAAATACTGTATTGAACTTTAGCATTTTCATGGCATAGGTTTTTAGGGCGATAGATGTTACAAACAACTATCAGGTTGATGAAAAAGGCAGTGGCCACTGCTAAAGTAATTGTATAGTGGATTAGATGTAACTCGGTCGGAAACGTTTAAATAACAAAGGAATTATGACTTTTTACGAAACATTTTTTTCATACTGTTAAAAGTCTTTTTCTCAAAATTCCAAAAGAAATTAAATTGTCCAAATATAAAACCAAACATTAGCAATAGGAGTTGATATATAGGAAGGACAATGAGTAATCTAAGTAAGACGTAAAGAGGCGTCGGTAGTTCATTGAGGATCGGAATTGCTTTAAGAATGGGCTTGCCCAAATAGGCAGCACTAGTGCCAGTGAGCGCAAAAACGATCAATATCAACACAAAATCAATATTGCGCTTAATGCCCCACTTGTCTTTTAATCTCTCCAAATAATTTTTCTCTTCTGCCATAGCACAAAATTAACGATGAATTTTTATATAAAAGGCATAAATCATAAAATTGTTTGAAGTAATTGTTAATTATTATTTGGGGCTTCCCCTTTTTAATTTTTCATCGGACCGTAGGGGCGCTACCTATGTGTGCGCCCTCCGATGAAAAATTAAAAAGGGTCGGGCTGTCCACTCTTATGCAGCTATGTGCCAGCTATTACACTAAGCTGTATTTGTCTGCCCTGCGGGCCAGCCTACATACAGCTAAGTTTCATAAGCTGTCTCATATACGCTGCATACCGTTCCCATCCCTAAGCCAATGAAGCTATTCCTCAAAAACAAAAAAATACAAGAGAAAAGCGCAGTAAAAAAGTAGAAAAATCGCCCTAAAAGAAAGGCTTTATCGACTGAAACGTCCAACAGCATGTATATCAGACGACCAAAAGGCGAAACATGCTAACTTAGACCCTTTCTAAATAGTCGATTTTTTTAATAAAAACTACTCTTTTACGCATTTAATCCATAACTTTGCACTCTGATTTATGAAAACAAATACCTTGGTCAATTGTCTTACTATGGACAAATTTGAAAAAATTTCCAACCTAATGAGCCTAAAAAATTGGATTTTTGGCTTATGTCTGCTGATGCTTTCAACAGCCACCTTTGCACAAGATGCAGCAGCCAAAGCAGGTGAAGGCTTATTTAAAGCCAATTGTGCAAGTTGCCATAAGGTAAACGCCAAGCTAATTGGCCCAGCCTTAGCAGGTGTAGAAAGCAAATACGAAAAAGAATGGCTTTATAGCTGGATTAGAAACTCGCAAGCAATGGTAAAAGCTGGAGATCCTCAAGCGGTCTCTATCTTTGCAGAGTATAATAACTCTATCATGACTGCCTTTCCAAGCTTAACGGATGAGCATATAGATAATATCTTAACTTACGTTCAAGCAGTTGCGGCAGATCCTAATTGGGGTAAAGATCCAGGAGAGGCTACTGCGGCAAGTGCCGATCAAGCGGGCATGGACTGGACGAGTCCATCTTTTGTCTTCTTAGCTATTCTCACACTCTTATTATTGGCAATCATGTTTATGTTATCCAAATTAACTGGATCACTAAACCGAATGTCAAGAGAACAAAGAGGAGAGGCCGTTCCTGAATCGGTGCCTTTGTTCAAAAATAGAAAGTTTATGGCAGCAGCCAGCTTGTTGTTATTTGCTTTATTAGGATACTCCTCTTTCAACCAAGCCGCTGGCTTAGGTAGGCAACAAGGGTATCAACCAGACCAACCAATCAAATTCTCACACAAATTACACGCAGGTACACACAAAATAGAATGTCAATACTGTCATAGTGGTGCTTCTAAAGGTAAATCTGCCGTAATACCATCAGCTAATGTTTGTATGAATTGCCATATGGCTATCCAAGAAGGACCAAAATATGGTGCAACTGAGATATCTAAAATATATGCAGCATCAGGCTGGGACCCAGCTAAAGGCGAATATGCTAATGAGCCAAAGCCAATAGAATGGGTGAGAATTCACAACCTTCCCGATCACGTATATTTCAATCACGCACAACACGTTAATGCAGGTGGCTTAGAGTGTCAACAGTGTCATGGCCCAATCGAAGAAATGGAGGTCGTAGAACAACACTCTCTACTTAGTATGGGGTGGTGTATTGATTGTCATACTGAAACAGAAGTGAAATTTACGACTAACGACTATTATGGCGTCTATGAGAAATTGCACAAAGATCTGAAGGAGGGCAATATAAAGAAGATTACAGTAGAAGACATAGGTGGCTTAGAATGTCAAAAATGCCACTATTAATAAAAAGTATAGCGGTTGAGTTAAGAATTGTTCTTAATCAAAACTCAACTGCTTTTTCTTTATAATGATGAAAAAATAAGATGTACATTTGAAATGCAATATTTTAGTGCAAAATAGGCACTTTCAAAAAATTAGATTATTATTTTATCATTATTTTATCATTTAAGTAACGTCTTGATGGAATTTAAAAATCAGTACTGGCAAAGCTTAGAGCAACTGGAAAATGATCCTGCTTACCTAGAGAAAAAGAAGAATGAATTTCCAGAGCCATTACCGCTAAAGGGAGCAGTAGAAGATGTCGCTAGTCCCAAGTCAGGGAATAGAAGAGATTTCTTGAAAATGTTAGGTTTCAGTGTTTCGGCAGCAGCTTTAGCTGCTAGCTGCGAAATACCTGTGAAATACGCAGTCCCTTATGTGAATAAGCCTGAAGAAATCATTCCTGGTATCGCTAATTACTACGCATCTACTTTCCTAAATGGAAATGATTTTTGTAGTGTATTAGTCAAAACTCGTGAAGGTCGTCCTATCAAAATTGAAGGAAATAATGATTCTCCTTTGACAAAAGGTGGTACTTCAGCCAGAGCGCAAGCATCCGTATTAGATCTTTACGATATGAATCGTTTAAAAGATCCTATGGTGGATGGTGCAAAGTCAGATTGGGAAACCGTAGATAAAGCCGTACGTTCTGGTTTAGATCGTGCAAATGGCTCTATCGTTTTACTAACCTCTAGCTTAGCAAGCCCTTCTACTGGACAGTTAATTAGAGACTTTCAAGCGACTTACCCAAGAGCACGTCACGTAGTATATGAACCCCTTTCTTATGCAGGAATGCTTTACGCAAATGAAGAATCATTTGGGGTAAAAGCAGTTCCTTCTTATGATTTTGAAAAGGCTGAAGTGATCGTGAGCTTTGGTGCAGACTTCTTAGGAACTTGGGTCTCTCCAACAGAATTTAATAAGGCTTACAGCAAGAATAGAAAGATTAGTAAGGCTAATCCAAAAATGTCAAGACATTATCAGTTTGAGTCACGTATGTCTGTGACAGGTAGTAATGCTGATTATCGTAGAGCCGTTAAGACCTCAGATATTCCAGCCGCAGTTGCCATGCTTTATAATGAAGTGGCAGGTGGTGGAGCTTCAGTAGGTGGAAGCTTAAGTGAAGAGACAAAAACAAAAATTAAAAAAGCAGCTTTAGATCTAAAAGCAAATAGAGGGAAATCGTTAGTAGTTTGTGGGTATAATGATAAAAATCTTCAAACAGTAATCAATGCAATTAATAGTGCATTAGGTAACTATGGTGGTACAATTGATTTAAGTACACCTTATAATATTTGTCAAGGAGATGATAAAGCAGTTGCTCAGTTGATTTCTGATATGGGATCGGGTAGAGTAGGAGCCTTGTTGGTACACAACTGTAATCCTGCTTACGATTTACCAAATAGAGACCAATTTAAAGCAGGATTAGCTAAGACAGGCTTGACTGTTTCTTTCGGTACTAAAATGGATGAAACAACGGCTGCTTGTAAATATGCTTGTCCAAGTAATCATTACTTAGAGTCATGGGGTGATACCGAGGTTAAAAAAGGCCACTATGGGATCGTTCAACCAACTATTTCGCCTCTTTTCAATACTCGATCTATGCAAGATAGCTTATTGAAGTGGTTAGGTGCTGGGGAAGACTTTTATGCATATATGAAAAACTACTGGCAGAATAACTTGTTCGGCAGCTTAGGTAGTGGTTCATTCCAAGCATTTTGGGATAAAACAGTTCATGATGGTGTTGTGACAGCCCCCAGCTATGGTGGTGGTGGCTTCTCATTTGGTGGTAATGCCAATGGTGCCGCAAGTGCAGCAGCGAATGCATTTAAAAGTAATGGAGGCTTCGAATTAGAATTGTACCAAAATGTAGGAGTAGGAGATGGTCGTTATGCTAATAATCCATACTTACAAGAAACGCCAGATCCAGTAGCTAAGATTTGCTGGGACAACTATGTTTCAGTCAACTATGATGATGCAAAAGAAAATGGTTGGGCTAGATATGATGTGTTAAAAGTTAGCGCAGATGGTTATTCTATTGACTTACCTGTTTTTGTACAGCCAGGTCAAAAGAGAGGTACCGTTTCTATAGCACTAGGGTATGGTCGAACGGAAGGCTTGAACGAAAGATGCCAAGTAGGTAAAGATGCGTACCCATTTATGCGAATGAATGGAGACACCTTTAGTTATGTCTTATCTAATGTAAGTTTAGAGAAGGTCGGGAATGGTTATCAATTACCAATTACTCAGACACATAATTACATTAATACTGCTGGTACTAGACGTTTATCAGAAAAAGATCGTACAGGAATTATAATCGAAGGGTCTATCAAAGGATTTAAAAAAGATCCTTATGTAGGTAATCCTTGGGGTAAGAAAATGACTGATCCGCACTTAAAGGATGAGTATTTATTTACACTTTATGATGATCGTCCTGAATTAAAGGATGGACATCATTGGGGAATGGCTATTGACTTAAATTCTTGTACAGGTTGTAGTGCTTGTGTGGTTGCTTGTCATATTGAGAATAATGTGCCAGTAGTAGGTGCTAATGAGGTGTTTAGAGCACATGAAATGCATTGGATGCGTATTGATCGCTACTATGCGAGCGATACAGATGAAAATGGTAACTTAGACATGGAAAACCCTCGTACGGTATTCATGCCTATGATGTGTCAGCACTGTGATAATGCTCCTTGTGAGAATGTTTGTCCAGTAAACGCAACTAACCATAGTGCAGAAGGCTTAAATCAAATGACTTATAACAGGTGTATTGGTACAAGATATTGTGCGAATAACTGCCCGTTCAAAGTGAGAAGATTTAACTGGTATGATTACCAATCAGCTGATAGCTTTTATGAAGATACTGTATTTGCTAATGATGAATACTCACTTCGTAATGATTTATCAAGTATGGTATTGAATCCTGATGTTACTGTTCGTTCAAGAGGGGTTATTGAAAAATGCTCTTTCTGTGTACAACGTATCCAAGCAGGAAAATTAGAGGCGAAAAAAGAAGGAAGAAGATTAAAAGATGGAGATGTCATTTCTGCTTGTCAGCAGGCATGTCCAGCTGATGCAATTGTATTCGGTGATATGAATGATAAGGAAAGCGAAGTTTATAAACTTAAACATACGCCAAGAGCTTATCAAGTTTTGGAAGAAATTCACGTATTACCTTCAGTTAGTTACTTGACAAAGATCAGAAATGTTGAAGAGGATGTGATTGGATTCACTGATAAGCCTGGTCATATGGATGAGATTAACAAGAAACTAGAGCACAGTAAACATCATGGTGGTCATGATGATCATGGACATGGACACGACCATAGCGGTCACGGACATGATCATGGTAAAGGTGATCACGGTCATGGACACGATCATAGTGGTCACGACCATTAAGGAACACAGACTATTTATTTAGTTAGTATCCTTTCAGATAAATTTGATATAAACAAGTCATAATAAATTAATAACTCAAGATACATTTATGTCTCAATATTCATCGCCCATAAGGGAGCCTTTGATTGAGGGCAATAAGAGTTATCACGATATAACTAATGATATTGCAGGACCTACAGAAGGGAAACTGCAGTTGTCATGGTTCGTCTTATTAACAATAAGTGCGATTGTTGCTACTTGGGGTGTTTTAAACATCCTTTATACCATATGGTATGGAATTGGAACGTGGGGTTTGAACAAGACAGTAGGTTGGGCTTGGGATATCACCAATTTCGTTTGGTGGATTGGTATCGGTCATGCCGGAACACTAATCTCAGCGATTTTATTACTATTTAGGCAAAAATGGCGGACAGGAGTAAACCGTGCGGCTGAGGCCATGACGATTTTTGCCGTTGTCTGTGCAGGTCTTTACCCCTTGATTCACATGGGGCGGATTTGGTTAGGATTCTTTATTTTTCCTTATCCAAATACAAGAGGACCACTTTGGCCGAATTTTAATTCACCTCTTTTATGGGATGTATTCGCCATTAGTACTTACTTAACCATTTCTCTTTTATTCTGGTATACAGGTCTCTTACCTGATTTAGCCACTATTAGAGATAGAGCTAAAGGAGTAAGGCGTAAGATCTATAATGTCCTATCCTTTGGATGGAGAGGAACCGCTAAGCAATGGGAGCGTTTTGAATCTTTGAGTTTAGTATTAGCTGGTTTGGCGACACCATTAGTACTTTCAGTACACACAATTGTAAGTTTCGATTTCGCCACATCAGTTATACCAGGATGGCACACCACTATCTTCCCTCCTTACTTCGTAGCAGGAGCGATATTCTCAGGTTTTGCCATGGTATTAACCTTGATGATCATCGTAAGGAAAATCCTTAATTTAGAAGAATATATTACTATTGCACACATCGAATCGATGAATAAGGTCATTATTTTGACTGGATCCATTGTAGGGGTTGCCTATATAACAGAGTTATTCGTAGCTTGGTACTCAGGTGTATTCTATGAGCAGTATGCTTTTGAGAATAGAATCTTTGGAGACTATTGGTGGGCATATGCTTCGATGATGACTTGTAATGTAATCTCACCTCAAGTATTCTGGATCAAGAAATTGAGAAGGAGTGTAGCTTTTACATTCTTTATGTCAATTGTGATTAATATAGGGATGTGGTTTGAGCGTTTCGTGATTATCGTAACTTCATTACACCATGATTATATTCCTTCAAGTTGGTTGTACTATTCACCAACATGGGTAGAGGTATCTATTTTCGTAGGTACAATGGGTATATTCATGACCTTGTTCTTATTATTCTGTAGATTCTATCCAGTAATTGCAATTGCGGAAGTAAAGAGTATCCTAAAAACATCAGGAGATCAATACTTAGCTAAATTTGCAAGAGAAGACGCTGCTGAAAAAGCAGCAGGTAGATCAGGTGCTGGCGGTTCCTTTGCAGGGGCACATTCACCTAAATCACCTAAAGACAAGGAGTAAAAAAAATAAATAGGTCCGTAAGGACATAATATAATCTAACAGCTTTATCATGGCACATAGATATTTAGTTGGCATTTTTGGAGATGAGGAACCTTTACTGGATGCAGTTGTAAAAGTAAGAGAAGCCGGATTGCAAATACACGATTGCATGACGCCATTCCCTGTACACGGTCTAGAAAAAGTGATGGGTTTAAAAGAAACTCGTCTTCATACACTAGGTTTTGTAATGGGTGCTACAGGTACCATGTTTGCGCTTTCAGCAATGACTTGGATTCAGACATCAAACTGGCCAATTAACTTTGGGGGTAAGCCTTCATTTGCATTATTATCATTTATACCTATTACATTTGAGTTGACTGTACTATTTGCAGGAGTAAGTATGACAGTCGCTTATTATATTCGTAATGGATTATCGCTTTTTCAGCATGATGAGGTGTATGATGTGCGTACTACTGATCATAAATTTGCAATGGTGTTTGATATGAACCAATATGGCTCTGATGCAGATGTAGATCGCATTAAAAATTTATTAGGCACTTTAGGTGTGGAAGAAGTTTACGTAAGAGAAACAAATCACCGAATGCCAAGTGCTGAAGAGCAAAGCTAATTGAATTTAAAAAATGGGTAACATTATTTAAAAAGTAGTTACCTCAATTTATAAACGGATCATTTTATCAAAATGAGCAAAAAATATTTTATATATCTACTGGGAGTTGTAGCTCTATACTTTGCAGGTTGCAAAGCAGGGGGAAACTATACAGGTAGAGAGTATATGCCGGATATGGCTCATTCAAAAGCAATAGAAGCCTACGTAAAGACGCCAACCATTGATGGGGAGCCACTCTTTGCAAATGGAAGCTCTGCTCGCTTACCAGTGAGTGGTACTATTGCAAGAGGATATATGCCTTATTCTTTCCCAAATTCGGAAGATGGCTACAATCAGGCAGGTAATTCATTGATTAATCCTTATCATGCTGATAGAGAGAATGCAGCTAAAACAGGTAAGGAATTATACAATATTTATTGTGCTGTTTGTCATGGCGAAGGTGGTAAAGGAGATGGTAGTATTGTTAAAAATGGTCCATACCCACCACCACCATCTTATTTTAAAGATGAGACTTATATGACACTCGCTGAAGGCAAGATGATGCATTCTACTCAATATGGTAAAAACCTGATGGGGTCTTATGCTTCTCAATTGACTCAGGATGAACGTTGGAAAGTCATTACATACATTAAGGAATTGCAAGCTAAAGAATATGCTAGCCAAAAAGGTGTTTCTGCTGACGAAGCACTCAATCATGTATTGAGAACAAGCGCCTCAATGACAGGTGGCAGCACTTATGCTGGTGGAGATGACCTTGATTTCTTGTTAGAAGATGGTGATATAGGGGAGGTTGATGAGGAAGCATTAGCCTCTGCAACATCTGAAGAACAAGAGGCGATAGCTGCAGCAGCTAATGCAAAGTCAAACTTAGGAAAATGGCAAACTACTAAGTGGACTAAAGGAACAACAGTAGCATTGAATAGAGTATTTTTCGCACCTATGTCTGCACAATTGAAAGAATCATCATTTGGTGAATTAGATCAGTTAGCAGAGATTATGAAGGCGAATCCGAAAAGTAAGATAGAAATAGGTGGTCATACAACTAATAAAGGAGGCAAGAAGCTTAATTTAAGACTTTCTAAAAAGAGAGCTAAAGCAGTGGTAGACTATTTAGTTGAAAAAGGAGTACGTGCTTCTACTTTGACTTTCAAAGGTTACGGAGATACTAACCCAATAGGTTCTAACGAAACTAAAGAGGGGAGACAAAAAAATCGCCGTGTAGAAATTAAGGTGATCGAGTAAGATTGCTTTTAGGATTATAAAACAAAGAATTAGATATAAAAATGAGGATTCAAGAAGAACATTTTGAGCATCCTAGTCTCCTAAAAACCATTAGTTTTGGATTGATGGGAGTAGGATTGGTCTTATTCATCATTGGTGTTTTAACCAATTTGGATAATCCAGCCCGTATCTGGACGAGCTTATTATACAATAATCATTACTTTATATTGATAGGGTTAATGGGCTTATTCTTTGTAGCTTCTCAAACGATAGGTTACAATGGTTGGTTTATCATGATCCGAAGAATTTCGGAAGCATTAGCCAAATATATTTGGGTAGGTGCTATTCTCATGATCCCTATACTGCTATTTGGTCTCAATAATATATATTATTGGAGTACCGAACATGCTATAGGAGATAGTTTGGTAGAAGGTAAAGCCGCATTCCTTAATTCAACAGGATTCTATATTCGATCAGCCGTATATCTACTGGGATGGGCAGGTTTTGCACATTTAATTGTGAATAACTCTCGTGCGTCCGATAAAGATGACGATATAAGCTTGTATAATAAGAGTAAAACCCTATGCGCTATCTTTTTAGTGTTCTTTGGGGTAACTTCTTCTACTTCAGCTTGGGATTGGTTGATGTCTATTGATGCACACTGGTTCAGTACGCTATATGGTTGGTATACCTTTATTAGTACTTTCGTAGCTTCTATGGCTATGACAGCATTAATTATATTGATACTTAAGAGCTATGGCTATTTGCGCTATGTGACGGATGAACACATTCACGATGTTGGTAAGTATATGTTTGCATTTAGTGTAGCTTGGGCTTACTTATGGTTTTCGCAGTTTATGTTAATTTGGTATGCAAATATACCAGAGGAAACTATTTACTATCGTCATAGATGGGAAAATTACCCAATTTTGTTTTTTGGTACCTTTGTTATCAACTTTGTGGTCCCAATACTTGTTTTAATGACACGAGGTGCGAAAAGAAGAAATATTTTAATGATGGTGATGGCTGTTATTATCATATTTGGTCACTGGATGGACTTCTATATGTTGGCGATGCCAGGTTCGATGAAAGAGTTTGCACATATTAGCGGGCAACACCATTTTCATTACCCAAATGTAGGAGTGTTAGAGTTTTCATTATTCCTCTTCTATATGGGCTTATTTAGCTTTGTAGTAATGAGAAACTTAACTCAAGCTTCATTGGTACCTGTCAATCATCCATTTGCAAAAGAAAGTTTATACCACCACACATAGACGAGTAATTTATTTTTAGAAAAAAACGATCTGCATAAATTAATATATCATGGGTCTTACAACTT
>JAHDDN010000132.1 GCA_020629335.1 Chitinophagales bacterium
TTCCTAAGTGTTGTTATTGCTTTAATTGAATGGTGGGTGGGGTAAAAAAAGATTTGAATTCTAAAGCCGCTATGAAATATAGCGATTGTTTGAAAATTACATCAATAACATTAGCCTTAATTCACGCCAAAGATAAACAAAATACTAGTGATGCTCAAATATCATAAAAACTATTCGTAATAATCACTCAGTATCAGTTTTTAAGATGTTGAATCTGTTTGATTTTCAAGGAGATTTGACTACCTTTATTTTAAAGGTACGTTAGTATGTTGGTAGTAGGTACGTTAGTAGTAAGCCTAAACCCATGAATGCTTTTACAAATAGACCTAGTTAATTTTATATAAAATGGGACTTTTTAAATTTCTGCAAAACTTATAGCGCAAGTGTTTTTCACTTGTGCATGCTAAGTCTTGCGGTTGTTTTTACTTTCCAGTGGCAAGCTGATTGGTCGTGTAAGTCAAAAAGACTTACCCTAATTTTGTGCATCAATTGAAATTGTCAAGCCTAAAATGTCAGCTTCGAAAGGCACAAGTCAAAAAGATTTGCGCCATAAATATGGGTATAAAATTAGGCGTTTAAAACAAACCTAAGTTTACTAAACTTATTCAGTATAAATACCACTATACTAACAGACCAACATACTAAGTAAAGCGTGAGGGATGGAAGTGGTATGTGGCGGCCATGTACTGACTTATGGAGCTTAGGTAGCTGCAGGCTGGCCTGAAAGGCAGACAAGGATACCTTAGCGGAATAGGAAGGACATAGCCACATAAGAACGGACAGCCCGACCATGCGCCTTCGGCGAACGATGAATGCATAATGATGAATGATGAATTAATTATGCCATATATTTTGTATTATTCAGCGCATGGGCACGCCCAAAGAATCAATTTTATTTTTATTTAATGAAAAAGAAAGAGGCTACTATATTAATAATTGATGATGATGAAGATGTGTTGATCTCCGCAAAATTACTCTTGAAGCAACACTATTCCAAAGTCCTTACCCGAAATCATCCGCGTGATATTAATCGCTTAATGTCTACGGAAGATATTGATGTGATTTTTTTGGACATGAATTATAAAATTGGTTATAATGATGGTAAGGAAGGAATGTATTATCTGAATCATATTCTGGAAGCAAGACCTGAGATTGTGATCATTTTAATGACTGCTTTTGGTGGAGTGGAATTGGCTGTGCAAGCTATTAAGAAAGGGGCTTATGACTTCATTTTGAAACCTTGGACGAATGAAAAATTTTTAGAGGTCACAGAATCAGCACTCTTATTAAGTCAATCTTATAAAAGGCTTAAGGATAAAAAAGCAGGACTCCAAAAGAAAGAGCCTTCGTCTTTTGAAATTGTCATAGGTAGCTCCTACCCTATGCAGCAGATTATGAAAACGATCAGCAAGGTGAGTAAGACAATGGCGGATGTTTTGATACTTGGAGAAAATGGAACTGGCAAACAACATTTAGCTCGAACGATTCATCAAGAATCTAATAGAAAAAATAAACCTTTTATTCATGTCGATTTAGGGGCTTTAAGTGAGAATCTATTTGAAAGTGAATTATTCGGTTATCAAAAAGGGGCTTTTACGGATGCTAAAGAAGATAAAATGGGCCGCTTTGAATTAGCTGGTTCAGGTACGCTTTTTTTAGATGAAATTGGCAATCTTCCTTATCATTTACAATCTAAATTATTAACTGTTTTACAGGATCGTAAAGTAAGTCGTTTGGGAGAGGGAATAGAGCGCCCTGTTGATGCAAGAATGATTTTTGCGACGAATGCTTCTTTAAAAGATATGGTAGCGAATGGTACTTTTAGAGAAGATCTTTTGTATCGGATCAATACGATTGAAATTGAGATTCCTCCACTTAGAGCAAGACCAAGTGATATACAAGAGTTTGTTGATTTTTTCTTAACTCGCTATCAAGAAAAATATGACCGTTTAGATTTGCACATTTCTGAGGAGGCACTTAATGCTTTAAGCGCCCATCAGTGGCCTGGTAATATTCGTGAGCTTCAACATACTATTGAGCGTGGGGTGATTTTATCTGAAGGAACACAAATAAAAATTGATGATTTGAATTTAAGTATGGCTCCTAACCTTCAATCATTGGCTACTCCTGGTGAAAATCTCAATCTAAAAGAGATAGAAGTATTGCTTATTAAAACAGCCTTAGATAAGCATCAGGGCAATATTTCAAGAACTGCGAAGGAATTAGGACTCACTCGTGCGGCTCTTTATCGCCGTATGGAAAAGTTTAATTTATGAAGAAATTCTCCATACAAATTATTATCAGAATTTGCCTAATTTTATGCTGCTCGGCTTTGTTCGGATACTTAATCAATTTAGGCCAATATTGGTTTACAGCCTTGGGGGTATTAATATTAATTGCCCTTCAAACCTTCGATTTATATCGCTATATTCACGAGACGAATAATAGCCTACACAAATTTCTGGAAGCTATCAAAAATGAAGATCATTCTGTTTATTTTTCTCCCTCTAAAAAAGGCACCTCATTTAATACTTTACACACTGACTTCAATGATGTACTCAGATTATTCAAACAAAACAAAATCGAAAAGGAAGCGCAATTCAAACACTTCAAACACATTTTAGAGCATGTCAATTTAGGTATTATTTCTATTCCGAAAGAGGTCCTTACTTTAGATAAATCAGAGCAAGAAATACTTTTTATCAATAAAGCAGTGAATGAAATATTAGGAGTACCGATGCATAAATATTGGCACCGAATTACTCAGCATATTCCTTGGTTTGCAGTAGAAATTAAATCTATTCAAAATGGGGGTAAAAAATTAATCAGCTTAGTGGAGGATAAACAAAAAAAAAACTTTCTCTGGAAGTGGTAAATGTGAGTATTTTAAATACGCCTTATCTGATCATCACCTTTCAAGATATTCAATCGGAAATGGAAGAGAAAGAAATCGAGGCTTGGCACGATATCATACGGGTCTTAGCGCATGAAATGCTCAACTCATTCACTCCAGTCGCTTCTCTGGCCGCTACCATTAAAACGATGACTGAAGATGAAAAAGGCCAATTATTAAACACCCAACAAATTGAAAATGAAACGATAGAGGATATTAATTTAGGAGCGGCAACGATACAAAAACGCTCTGAGGGTTTATTAGATTTTGTAGCTGATTATCGTATGCTTTCTAATCTGCCGACGCCTCAGTTAGCTGCTGTCAATTTAAAGGATTTCATCAATAATATCGAGCGATTAATGAAGGCTATTTTGGAGCAGGAAGGAATTGAATTACGTATCGGCACTATTCCATCAAGAGCGACCTTAGCCTTGGATGAAAAATTGATTGAGCAAGTATTTATTAACCTTATCGGCAACAGCATTCATGCTTTAAAGAATCGCCCAAATCCTTATGTGAGTATTGAATGTACTATCAACGATATAAATACGACTTTAAGTATCACAGATAATGGTAAGGGGATCGAGCCCGAAATCATGTCTAATATTTTTATCCCCTTTTTCACTACACGCAAGAATGGTTCGGGTATTGGTCTGAGCCTTTCTAAAGATATTATCAAGCAGCATAAAGGACAATTATTGGTCCGCTCAGAAGTGGATGAGTACACGACTTTTTTGATGGTGTTTGGGAATGATGTGCGATAGTTGATGGTCGATGGTCGATGGTCGATGGTCGATGGTCGATGGAATTTAAGATGCCTGAATATAACAAGGATTCAAAATTTTAATTTTATGCTTCGATCGGCACAAGTCAAAAAGACTTGCGCCATAAATTGGGGTAAACACCTACTCATCCTTGGGAGTAATAACCTCAATAATCCCCTCAATCCTGGCACGCTTATCTGGGCGTGCTTTGGCGGCAGCTTTAATGAGCATGGGTAATGATTTTTCTCCTAAATGAACAAGACCTGCTTCAGCGGCTTCTTTCACTTCTTTTTTAGCGTGGTAGAGTAATGGGATAATATTCGGCGTAGCTTGATAATAATTTCCATAAGAAAGTATCCTAATGGCTTGACGTAGTAGAGGAGGATCTGAGAAATGGAGCACTTCTGCATTAATTTCGAGATATTCGCTTTTGGGAAGTGCTTTTTTTAAGAGGCGTAAATATAGATTACGGGCCTTTTTGTCATGTGGGTCAAAGAGGAGTTTTTTGATGACATTAATTAATGGCTCATTGGGCTCTTGAAAGAGATTCTTTAGGAGCTGCGATTGATCGATTTCTTGGGGGAGTTGATTCTTAAGTAATAGTTGATTGATGGCTTTTTTGAAACGGGCTTTATTTTCATCTTTTAGGCTATCTAAGAATAGTACTTCTGTAGATAAAATTTGAGCTATGTGAATTGTTATCTCCTTTCCGAATGTAGCCTGCGGATATAATTCCTCCAATAAATAGGCTTGATCTGATAGGCTTAATTCCTCCATTTTCTCCTTCATGGAATTGAAGTGATGAATGGCTTTTTTAGGATCAAATTGATTTAATTCTATTAAGTGCTCCACTCCTATTTTTGCTTGCTTGAAATCACTCCAATAAGTCCCTTCTAATAAGGCACTAAGGCGCAAGAGCTGATGGATATCATTACTGCTATGTTCTTTGATGGCTTGCTTAAAGGAATCTGAATTTAATAAAGACTTTA
Source organism: Chitinophagales bacterium (assembly GCA_020629335.1). Next base: position 4,647 of record JAHDDN010000132.1, read on the forward strand.
CTGGATTGGCTACTAATATTTCCAACATTTGGGTTTTAGCATCATTGCTGGATGGTGCAAAAATCTTGATTAACTCATTAGATAAGGAAGTACTTTGAGTACTTTCCCAAACATCTAAGGAGAATAATAATCGCCAAGCTAAGGCGGGATTTGCCCATGATTTGATATATTCCATTAAAGACTGCTCTAATTCTGGGAAACGGATAGGTTTAGGAAAATGAAGCAACCAATCGAATAGAATTTCTGTTTCTGATGGATTGAGTTTGGAAAGTAAAGCAGCTAATTCCTCCACTACAGGTTGATAATCTTTCAATAGATAAAGTAAATCCCATTTTTTTGATTCGACTCCTTGCTTAATTAAATTCCAAACTCGCTCAACAGGCAGGGATTTTAATCGCTGAGACAATTGATTTTCCTCTGTCCATAAATCTGCTTCTTGGATAACTTCTTTTAAAAAATCATCGGAATAAAGACTTAAGTTATCTTTTCGTTCTTCAATAATTGAAATACGATCTGGATGTTTTTCTAAAAGTTGGATTTGCTTCGATTGGAGTTTTTTATTTCCCCAATAAGGTGATTTTTGAGTATCTAAATATTTTTTGAAGCTGTTGAGTATTAAGTCTTCAAATCCAAGCTCATTTTCGAAATACGATAGAAGTTGTTTTTTCTGTGATGCATTACAGGAATCGTATAATTGCTCAATCTCTTTCTTGAAGGAAGAAACATCCATTTTCCTGCTAAGCAATAAATTAATCTTTCCTTCTACATTGGCTTTTCGCCATCTGTTTGCGAGTAATTTCGCAGGTGGATTGGGCGAAGTTTTGAGTATCCAATTACCTACTTCTTTTTCTACTGTATGATAATTAGCTAAGTTGATTTTTTCAAGCCCCCAATAAAAGGCAGTCAATTGTTTGTTTAGCTGGTGTAATTGAATATTGCTTTCCTTTAAAGCAAGCTGGGCAACTAATACACTTTTGTCATTCTCGATTAAGTGATTTAATAAATTTGCTATAGGCTGCTGCTCGAGATGGTGATTAAAAATTTGCTTTTGCCAATTCTCAGGCTTCCAATCCAGCATATTTTCTAACTGCAATTCTTCTGTATTAACATCTAAAAAGAAAAGCTGATTAGCCCATTTATCTGCTTTATTCTGTGATAAAACAATCCTCGTTTCCGCCGTGTTTAAGATAGGCTTCCATTTAGCAATCAATGGAATGATAATCGGCCAATACTCGGTTGATTCGTGAAGTTGCTCTCGCAGTATCGGAAATAAGCTTTGACGTGCTAATGAGTTGAATCTATAAGAGCTTGCAATACTTTCTATCTCTTTTAAATCCTCCACAGAAACACTTGAATTGATTGTTACAGCCTCTAGTTCTTTTATGCTTGATTTATAATGCTTTATGAATGCTAAAGAAGACTCCAAATTTGCCTTTTGCTTAGTTGCTTCTTTCCATTCTTGATAACATGTTGTTTCACAAAGCTTAGGGAAGCTGGCTGCCTTATTTACGATATGCTTAAAACCTATTTTATCATGAAAAGCCAGCGCTAATAGCTCTTGCTCTTTTGTTGAATTTGAATTTTCTATTTCATTGATAATCAGAAAGCTATATTGATCGCCTGTAATATTCCTTAAGGCAGTATTAAGGCTTGACCTAAAACCTGGGTTGTCATGAATTTTTAACCAGTGCAATAAGTCAGTTAGAGATCTTGTTGTAGCGTGTTTTTCTAAGTAGGCAGCAGCGGTCTTCTTAATGTTCATATTTCTATGATACAGTAAGGGAATGACTTGCTCCTCTAAGCCGTTATCCTTTATTTTTGTTAGCCCTATCAAGGCTTGTCTTAAGGTATAAATATCTTGTTGAGGATGAATGAATTGTGCTAGTTGATTAAGTACTTTGGTGGAGCGAGTATTGCCCAAACACTCTAACACAAATTTGATGATATGAGGATCTTTATGGCTTAGTAAAGGCACTATCCTTTCTTCTATTACTTCCATACTCACGACCTCCGATAAATGGCTCAAGAAGTTTTGGATATGAAGGGATCTCGTTTCTGATTGAACAGCATCCAAAAGGACGATACTCAATAGCTTTTTGACTGCTTGGTCTTGAGTTAAACTTAGCAAACTTAACGGAATAATTGTTTCGGCTTGGTAGGCACGTCTAACAATTGTATGAGCTTCTTTCCATGCTAAAGCTTGCAACTCTTCTTCTGGATGATTTAAGACTTGGATTAGCAAAGAAAGATGATTGGTATCACCCATTTCGCCTAATTTTCGGATAGCGCTTCTAAGTCGTAACTCATCAGTAGGGGGATTTTGTTGAATGACTTTAGCCATAAATGGAGCCAAGGGATTGGCTTCTCTAAGTCCTATTTTTTCAATTATATGCGCTTGGAATGGCAGTCTATTCTTTTCGATGTATTGAAGAATAGAAAGATGGTCATTCGATAAGAATAAAAGTAATTCTATAGCCTCTCGTTCCCAAGTCGGCACCTTCTTTTTAATCGTTTTTTTAAACTCTAATAAGCCTTTCATTCGATCAATACTTTCTTGACCGCCTAATTTTTTTAATGCCTGAGAACAAAGCTTAGGATAAGTCGTAAATAGATCGAGTATCGCTGATTCGGCTTCTCTGTGTTCTTGTTGGCATAAAGCATCTAAAATTAATCCTATATGGCTGCGATAGGCTTGCTGTGTTAATAAATTGAATAATATTTTGGGGGCTTCAATAGCATGATGTAAGCTTAATAATTTGATCCATTTTATTTGTTGAGCAGCGTTAAAAGTATGATCTTCTATCTCTAATATTTTTTCATTTTTGGGTTGTAAATTAAGAATGACACTCAAGGGAATTGATTCCTCATTTAAGTATTGCTCTATCAAATATTTTTGCTCTTTTGCATTGAATGGAATTCCCTTTTTTATATACTTTTGCCACAGCTGCCCCATTCCCTTAAATGGGTGAATTTTCATGGCTTTTATAATATACTTGATGTCTTCTTTTTGAGGATTTTGGGCACAAGCTTTTATTATTTCTTCTGTAATAGATGGACTCCATTTTTCTTGGAGTATTCTTCTAAGAAATGGATGCTGAGGCCATTTTGCTAATAACTGAATAGCTAATTCTCTTAAACCTTCTTCTTTTCTTTCTAAAAGTAAACGGATGGAAACTTCTGGACATTCCTTAAAGGTATAGGGTGCAGACATTATTAAATCTGCTGCTTGATAAACAATCTCCAAATGGCCTGACTTTAAGCTATGTAAACAGCATTTTTGAAAAATTTCAAATGTGAGTAAGCCTGTTTTAATTCCATATTTTACTAATGATAAAATAGCGATTTGTACGGAATAATTGGAGTCGTGCAAGCCTGCTTCTAAGATGGCTGATAAATTCCCTTTTGACTTGGGTTCGATATTTGTAATGGCTTTTGATAATAGATATTTATTCGGATAGATCATTGCTTCCTTGGGAGCGAGTATTAAGTGGGTTTTTAACCAAGCTAATTCTACATAAGGAATAAGCTCATCAGACTGCCACTTAGGGAGATAATGGGCTTGATTTAACTGCCTAAATACTGTGGCTAAAGCTAATTGAATTTCGTAGGAGTAGGTACTTAATTTTTTAGCACATTCTTGGAAAGAGGGGATGACTGCTTCTAAGTCTTCCTTGTCCAATTGTAGGGCAAGATGGCAGGCTAATAAGATATCTGCTTCTGTTTGGAGGGGATTAGATTGAAGGTAAGATTTTATTTCAGCAGAATATGTGGTTTTGTTGAGTTGGGTTGGCATCAGGTTTAATTTTTCATCAAGTTAGTTTTTTTAGAGGAATTATACAAGCGCTCCTGGCCCCTCCTTATTTATGGTGGGGGATTAATTGTATTGGCTTAGGGATGGAAGTGGTATGTGGCGTGCATGGCCTGACTTACGGAACTTAGCTGGACGTAGGCTGGCCTGCAAGGCAGACAAGTACAGCTTAGTGGAGTAGGAAGGACATAGCCACATAAGAACGGACAGCCCGACCATGCGCCTTCGGCGAATGATTAATGCATAATGATGAATGACTAATGGCTCGTGCTGCGCACTTGCTTTTACAACTGCATGGTAAGCCCCAAACCAAAAAATCAATTCAACTACCACTGGCTACTCCTTATTTAAGGGGAGGATTAATGGAAACAAAAAAGCCAATACGATGATCGTATTGGCTTAGAGGAATGATTCTTAACTTATCTCATTCATTTAGAATTATCCCTTTTAATTTAACTATGAACTCATTTAAAGTTTTATTAGATTGAACAGTTTCCTATAATTTGGATGCTCCTTTGTGTTTGATATTACTTAAATTTTTGACGTCTTCTTCTAGGTATTTAGGATTACCGTAGTAGCTCAAATTTGATACTTCTTTCACTTTGGCGTAAAGTGCAGTGCCAACATTTAGTGAGCAGTTAGATGCATTAGAAACGGTTACGGCACATTCTTCCCCTTTAAATTTTTTGCCTGTTAAATTGCTGGCACTGGTTACGAATATTTCTGCTTCTTTATTTACATTTCCTTCTAATGTCAGATTAGAGCCATTCTTGACATGTACTTTTAGTTGATCTAAATTTACATTACAATCAGCATTACTGCCGCTTGTAATGACTAAATCTAAGGCATTATTATTCAGTCCATCTGCTATTTGAAGATAAGCACCTTCTTTGGCGATGATTTCATTAATCTGGCCTGAGCTAATGAAGACCTTAATACCTTTATCTGTTTTTAAAGAAGAGCTAAGAGATAGGACTAACTGATTTCCGTTAGTGCTGCTGTTGATTAAGGGGAGTATATTTTCTTGGGCTTCGAGTCGGAACGTATTTTTATTGTCATTCAATACAAATAACTGCATACCGTTTCCAACGACTACTTTCTCAATATTATTGATGGCTCTTTCTTCACTTACTACTGGGCCTTTGCCTTTGGTTGCTTTGGCATTTGGGCTGGTTTTATAATGGAGAGATTGGCTATCTTCGCAATAAGAGGACTTCTTTGATTGAGCGAATATATCGCTATTATTAAATACCATTAAGGTGATTAATAGGGCTAACAAATGCTTGATCATAATTGTATTTTTAGAGATTTTGTAATTTTTGGCTTTATGAAATCATTACAATTTCCGTGCTTCTATTATTAATGTCCCTAAAAATTTAAAAAGGTTGGAATTAAATTGATTTTTTTTGAAAAAAAGAAAAGATAAGGGGTAGAGACGCATTGCAATGCGCCTCTACATGGCCTTCATTTTATACCCCGAATTGGCGTAGGTGGTGATCAATGTGTTTATAGGCAAATTTGCTGATTTGTTCGCTATCCATTTTACCAAAGAATGGATGTACAAAACCGTTATAATCAGTGGATTTCATTCTTGGATATTGTTCTAATAAGCTAATCCAGAGAGCTTTTTCTTGCTCTATATTGCCATCTCCTTTAAATTTCAGATCTGGATGTGTTGGGCTATTCTTTGATAAAGGATTATCATTTTTAATGCTTGCATTTAAGGCCATTTTGCCAAAGATTCTACCAATGAACCTTCTACTATATTGCTTTTGTCTGAGCATTAAACGCTCATTTTCAGTGCAGTGCTTTAGCATTTGGTAAAGGTTCATTTTGCCCCATTGAGCTTCAGCGCCTTCGCTTAATTGATTGATTCTTGTTTTGAATTCGTTGATTGTCTGAGTTTCGAAAATACTTTTCATCGTAATTAGTTTTTGTGTTAAATATTGATTTCACCCTAATGACGATCCAACTCAGAAAAATAGGACAGATTTGAAAAATATTTTCCAAAAAAAATGTAATGCGCTCATTTTCAACAACTTAAAAACCACCCCTAACCCCTCCTTTTTTAAGGAGGGGGACTTTTTTCACAAGCTCCTTAGTATTTGACGAATGTATGCGTCTCTATATACGAGTATTTTAACAACAAGCTTCCCCACTATTTTCCCCTTCCTTAAACGGCATATTACCTCCACAGCCTTCAAAAATGCCGTAATGCGTATCCCAAGAGCCATAAAATTCAAAGTGTTTATTAAAACGAGTATCGTGTAGCATTTTGTAAGTATTACCACAAACGGTCATCATTTTTCCTTTAGGGAAATTATGGTGGCCATCTAAATTATAAGAGTGCGCTTGTCCTTCTATACTACCTTTATATACGACAGCTTGACCATAATCTTCACAATCATTTTCCAATCCATCAATCTTAAATAAACGATAAGTAACAGAGAAAAATTGAATATCACCCACCTTATCTTCTAAGTCTTTATTTTCAATAGTAATACCTTTACTTTCTACCACTCTTGGATCAGTAAAGCCTGCTTTCTTAGCATATTTCAAAAAATCATTCCAATATAATGCCCCACTCAAACATTCCCCCCAGAGCACTGCATCATTTTGCAATTCTGCACTGATACGTCTATCACTATATACATCGCTAAAGTACATTTCTCCGCCTTTTTTCAGTAAGCGAAATACATCTTGCAGGACTTTTTCTTTGTTCAAAGCTAGATTAATCACACAATTAGAAATGATCAAATCAAAGCTTCCTTCCTCTAAATCCAACTCATCCAAATGATCTATATTTCCCTTGACAAATTGAATATTGGGTTTCGCATAGCCAAATTCGGTGGTGTGATAATCAATATACTTATTCGCCACCGCCAATTGCTCCTCCGTCATATCAATGCCTGTCACTTGCCCCTCCTCTCCTACTAATTTAGAAGCGATATAACAATCTCTTCCACTTCCAGAACCAAGATCCAATATTTTCAATCCTTTCAATTCATTTGGAATCGTCAGTCCACAACCATAATATTTCTCCTTGACCTCCTCATGCACTTGCTTCAATATTTCCAATATATGCTTAGGCGGTGCCGTTAAGGTACAACAAGCATTGGTCTTCAAATCGGCAGAACGCTCTAATGTCTGCCCATAATACTCTTGTACTTCAGTGTGTTTCGTATCCATGATCTAATTTTGATAAAAATGAAGCGCAAAAATACATAATTTTGGGGAGCAGTAATGTCAGATAGGTGATTTATTGGGCGCATCCCCATTCTAATTTTTCATCGGCATGTAGGGGCGGACCTATGTGTCCGCCCTCCGATGAAAAATTAGAATGGGGTCGGGCTATCCGCTCTTATGCACCTATTCGGTAGCTACTACGCTAAGGCATACTTGTCTGCCCTTCGGGCCAGCCTACGTCTGCCTAAGCTTCGTAAGCTTCCTCATTGACGGTGCATACCGCTTCTATCCCTTGCGCGTTTTTTAGTATTGGGGTTTTTAGATGGGCAAAATATACCGATGGGATGGAATGTTTATAAAAAAAGATGGCCGGTCTGTACCTGGTAGTAAGCATTACAATGTACGTTTGTAAGTGGTGAATAGTAATGGGTCCTAAGCGGTATCTTCGGCCGCGACCCTTGCAGCCCACCAAATGTAGCTG
>JAHDDN010000133.1:0-8035 GCA_020629335.1 Chitinophagales bacterium
ATAATAAATACCGAACGCAAATAGTTGAAGGTTTGTTAAACGAAAAAGCTGCACATTTTGTCCTTCAGGCTAATTCTATTGAAAATGAAGAATTAGGCGTGGACGCATTTGTTCAGATGAGACAAGCAGATCAAATGAAATCTGCAGAAGCACAGATTGGCGAACTAGTTCAAGAATCTGTAGCAGCAGAAGAGGAAGAATAATAGAAAAGCTTGATCTCAATTATCTAAATCTAAACTATGAACTCATTTAAAGTTTTTCAGCTTCACTATAAAACTTTAAATGAATTCTATTTAAACAACAATTAATGGAAAAATATTCAGATGAATTTCGCAAATATGCCATCAAGCATGAGGGCATCAGCAGTCTGAGAGTGGATAGTTATATGGATCGTTCTATTCAGTCAATTGGCAACTATGGTATCACTTCTTCTGTGACACCAGCCATTATTGAAGAACGCCCATTAAATGTTACTCAAATTGACGTTTTTTCACGTTTGATGATGGACCGAATTATCTGGTTAGGCATGCCTATTTATGATGAGGTAGCTAATATCATTCAAGCTCAATTATTATTCTTACAATCGACAGATCAGAGAAGAGAGATAATGATTTATGTCAATAGCCCAGGAGGAAGTGTATATGCTGGTTTAGGTATTTACGATACTATGCAGTATATCCAACCTGATGTAGCGACTATTTGTACAGGTATGGCTGCTTCTATGGCTGCGGTTTTATTATCGGCTGGTACCAAGGGTAAACGAGCAGCACTGAAACATTCTCGTGTGATGATTCACCAGCCTTTGGGTGGAGCGCAAGGTCAAGCAAGTGATGTAGAAATCACAGCAAGAGAGATCAAGAAAATTAAGAAGGAATTATACGAGATTTTAAGTGAGCATAGCGGCCAACCTTTTGATAAGATAGAGCAAGACAGTGATAGAGATTACTGGATGATGGCTGATGAGGCTAAGGAATATGGTATGATAGATGAAGTATTAGAACCTAAAGATAAAAAGGCAGTAGGGGATAAAGAGTAATCTTTGTCGATTAATAGACACTTAATGGCAATATTATAATAAATTAAGCTTATTAAGTATCTTTAATACTATCTTTGAGTGAAAGGTGGATGGCAAGCAATGCTTTCGATCCACCTTTTTTTATTATTATTTTAGAACATACCCCTAAAGACTTTATTCAATGAAGAGAAGAGAAGAAAATTTCCATTGTTCTTTCTGTGGTAGACATAAGGATGAAGTACTTATTCTTATCGCAGGCTTAGAAGGACATATATGCGAGAGTTGTGTAGCTCAAGCACAGCAGATTATTGATGAAGAGATTATGCAGGATCAGAAAAACTTCCAGTTTTCTCTTCCAAGAACGATCACCCCAGCAGCAGTTAAAGAATTTTTAGATCAATATGTTATAGGCCAGCCTGATGCTAAAAAGATTCTTTCGGTAGCTGTTTATAATCATTATAAGCGTTTGAATCAAGCTCCTAGCAAGGATGAGGTCGAAATTCAAAAATCGAATATATTGCTAATTGGCAATACAGGTACTGGTAAAACCTTACTAGCTCAGACTATTGCTCGTTTTTTGAATGTGCCTTTCACTATCGTTGATGCGACTGTCTTTACAGAAGCTGGTTATGTAGGGGAAGATGTAGAGAGCATATTGAGTCGTTTACTCCAAACATGCAATTATGATGTTGAGGCAGCGCAGAAAGGAATTGTTTATATAGATGAAATAGATAAAGTAGCTCGAAAAGGAGATAATCCGTCTATTACGAGGGATGTTTCTGGTGAAGGGGTTCAACAATCCATGTTGAAGCTTTTAGAAGGCACTGATGTACTCGTTCCGCCACAAGGAGGACGTAAACATCCAGAGCAAAAAATGGTAAAAGTAAATACTTCTAACATTCTCTTTATGTGTGGGGGGGCTTTTGCTGGTATTGACAAAATTATTGGACGTAGGGTACAAGCCAATGCCATTGGTTTTCAAACAGCGGAAGATGATAATTTAGATAAAGAAAACTTATTGCAGTATATCAGCCCACATGATTTGCGCTCTTTTGGTCTAATTCCAGAGTTAATTGGGCGTTTGCCAGTATTAACACACTTAGATCCATTAGACAAGGCAGCTCTAAAAGCTATCTTAACGCAGCCTAAGAATGCCTTAATTAGGCAATATAACAAGCTTTTTGACATCGAGGGCGTGAAATTGATCATTGAAGAAGAAGCTTTAGACTTTATTGTAGATAAGGCTTTAGAGTTCAAATTAGGCGCACGTGGACTGCGTTCTATCTGTGAAACTATCATGACAGACGCCATGTATGAGTTGCCTTCTCAGCAAAATGTAAAAGAATATAGAATAACGCGAGAGTATGCTGAAAATAAGGTTACTAAACAGACGATGAAACGTTTGAGAGTGGCGTCTTAATTTTTACTCCATTGTTATATGTTATAAAAAACCAATTGTCTTCGGGCAATTGGTTTTTTTTATTTTGGTTTGAATCTTGTATATTTGTTACTGTCACCACATTTATATCACGAAATATAAGTAGAAACTAAGGAATACTGCCCCCCAAGCGATCGCAACACCAAAACAAATAAGATGAAAAGGCAATTAGCTTTTACTCAATTAAGCGTTTTTTTGACTTTTATGGGGTTTCTATGCTTTTTTATTAATCCCCTTCAAGCCCAAGAGACTGTTTACTCTGATGAACAACCCAGTTACACACAAGCTCATAGAATATTCAAGCAAGCTGCAAAAGAAGGCTGGGAATTAGTTGGAGAACCATCTGATATCAAGTACCTTGATATATCTCTTACTGGCAATCACAGCAAAGAAATTTTAGTATTAATGCCAGTAAAAGTTAATTATTCAGAGGAGCTCTATACGCTTGCATGTATGTTTTATCGTTCTTTTGAACAAATTAAAACGGAGGAAGGACTGCGCTATATCAAACTCTGGAAACCGCTTCAATGGTGGGAATTGACTCAAAATATTGAGTTATTTGATTTTGATAGTGACAAAGTCAAGGAGATTATACTGCAAAAAACGGAGAGATATGGGGATAAAATTTATCATTATTACGAAATTATTTCGCTGAGGAGTAATATAAAAGAGCGTCTATACCATTCCAAGGGATGGGAGCCTATTGATAAAAGCTATTCTACTGTTATGGTAGGGGATACCTTATTTTCAGATAAAAAGATTAGTTTGATTCCCTATGAGAACACCTTGCAAATTCAAGAAGCCCATCATTTTGAGTTAGTTAAAGAACGGAATTCCCCTATTGTTAAAGAAAGTAAGAAGGGGATGAGAAATTTTGTTTTTAATGCAAATACTAAGCGTTTTGACTTAGTAAGTGATAATAAACCATTAGGCTTAGTAGGTTCAGATACGATGAACTATTTTGAAGAGTATTTAACGGATTTATACCGATGTTTTAAAATTTCCCATTACAAATCATCATCTGGTAATGAACACATCAATAATCTATTGGATCGTGATCTGAATACTTGTTGGTCAGAAGAGAGTAATGGTTTTGGAAATGGAGAGTTTATTGAGTTTACCTTTTGGACCTTACCAAGGGTGGAGCCAAAAGAGGACATCCCTTTTGTTGGCTTTTTTATCATAAATGGTGATCACAAACTATTGAAAGAAGACAAGTGGCGAGAGACTGGGCGAGTTAAAACCCTCCAATTATACTATAATAATGAGCCATTTTTAATGGTTGACTTATTAGATTCGCCTAATGGGCAAATCATAGATATTTCTCAACATATCTCTTTCCAAAAGGGGATGCAATTTTTTGATGGCATTAAAGCAGAAATTATAGAGGTGTATCCTGGTAATGATTCTCAAAAGACTTCTATTACAGAGTTTTTACCTTTCTGCATTTTGTAGAGTAAGCGGGCGACCATGACAGTCGCCCCTACTGTTATCAACTAATTCATTATCCTAATACTTTTTCTTTTTGCAAGATTAGTTCGCTGTATTTAAGTGAAAGTTGATAACCCATTGTATCTTCCCATTTCATCTTAAAATCAACTTTGTCTAAAGAATTGATACCAGCTACTTCCGCAGCTGTTCCTGTGAAGAAGGCTCCATCTGCTCCTTTTACATCTTCTGGCGTGAAATATTGTTCCTTACACTCATAGCCTAATTCTTTGGCTAAATCCAGGATCGTAGCCCTTGTAATGCCTGGTAGAATATTCCCTAGTGGAGGGGTATAAAGGGTGTTTCCTTTTTGGTAGAAGAAGTTGGCCCCAGATCCTTCCGCAACATATCCATTTGCATCCAATAATAAAGCTTCATCAAATCCTTTTTGTTTGGCTTCAGTAGTTGCTAGTATGGAGTTGGTATAATGTCCAACGGTTTTGGCTTCTACATGGCAAGATTTGGGGTTAGGACGTTCGTAAGAGGAGATCATGATATCTAAGAGAGAGCTTCCTAAGTAACGGCCCCATTCCCATGCACAGAGGAAGAAGTTGACCTCTGCAACTGGCTGTAAGCTCATATTAGCGCCGAGATAAGCTAAAGGTCTGATGTAGGCATCTGTGAGTCCATTGCGTTCTAAAAGCTCGTAGGAGAGCTGTGTTAGTTCATCAGTGGTATAATTAAGTGCTATATGCATCTTTTCAGCAGATTGCAATAAGCGTTTATAATGCTCTTTTGATTTGAAGATATGAGCGCCATCTTCGGTATTGTATGATCTGATGCCTTCAAAAACACCATTGCCATAATGTAGTGTTTGGCTATATAGATCTGTTTTTGCCTCTTCGGCTTTCATCCATTTCCCATTGAGGAATACGATCGTGTCTTTTGTGTAATACATAAGCTATTTGTTATACGTAGGTGCAAAAAAAAAGCCATTCCGTTAGGAATGGCCTATTCTTTTTAAATTATTTCATTTGACAGCTACAACATTCCTATTCCTTATTGTCTATTTTGACAAAAATGGTAATAATATACGTTATGGCTGTTTGCTGCTGCATATCGCAATTATAAGATATATAATTGATGATTGCAAATTTTAGGGAATGTATTATTTGGTGGCTGTTTTGATTCTGGTATCAAGGAGCCAATTTTTGAGTAGCTCTTTATTATTGCTGATTCTACCAATGACTCGATAGTTTGACTCTTTAATTACCTGAGAGTCAAGGGCATTTTCTCTCATGACTCTTTTGCGAGAAGATTTGGCGGAATGTATGATATCAACATTTTTATTGTCTACTTCTAAAAATCCTACATGGCTATCTAAGCCTATGATATACAAGCCATCCCCTTTTTTGATGACGTCTTTGACAAAGTTTTCTACTTCAGAATTGCTGTAACGATTAATATATTCGTCTTTGACTAGAGATTTAATGATTTTTTCGGAGGCTTGTTGGGCGAGTGTGCGTCTATCCACATTGAAGCCTGCATCTCTCAATACAGTGGTGACAAAATAGCCACAAGCGATATTACCTGTATTGGGTATTTCTGTTGTGCCATTGAAATCCCATGCGGTGCCGTACCATTGGCTGAATAAATCATTTTGGATAGAGTAGAATAGGTGTTTATCTGCTTGTTTGGCCCATTTATTTTTTTCTTTTTTGTTGGGGGCGAGTCGGTATCCTTTTTTGATTTTAGCGTTTTCGACTTTGATTTCGTTGCATTTTTCTACATATATTTTGGCATAGTCTTTTTTGCAGGATTGGCATAAAGTAATGAGTATGAGTAGAAAGGGTAGTAGTAGTATTTTGCGGTATTGATACATGGGGGTAATTTCTTTTTTTATTGGACGCAATAAGTATTTGGAAGATACTTTACATTGAACTCATTTAAAGTTTTATGGTGAAGCTGAAAATGAGCTATTTTTTCGTAATTCAAGGCATTTTTGAGGTGCATAGCAGGGCTATGGGCCGAAAAAATAACGCAGAATTACGAAAAAATAGCCATTTTCGAAGCCAGCAGAAAAACTTTAAACGAGTTCATTATTAAGTAAGTATAGGGGAGAAAGGTTCAGGCTTAGGGATGGAAGCGGTATGTGGCGTGATGAAGTAGCTTATAGTACAGACGCATTGCAATGCGTCTCTACAATGGACGCAGGCTGGCCTGCAAGGCAGACAAGTACAGCTTAGTGTAGTAGCTGCTGAATAGCCACATGAGAGCGGACAGCCCGACTGCTGCGCTTCTTTAATGACAAATTAAAAATTCGGAATGACTAATTAATTTGTTTAGTGCTGTGCTGTTCGGATTGACGAGCGCAGCAGTAAGCCCCTAATTATTATTGAACAGCATTATTATATTTTGTGTAAGCACTTTATATGATCGAAAATTATCTTACTTTTGACGAAATTTCTTCAAGGATTTTAGATTATGCAGTATTTTCTAGTGTTTATTACCGTTTTGATTACTATTGCGAGTTCACTGATGGTGGACTATGCTTCTGAATTGAAGGAGGAAATAGATGTTTTGATATTGGTTTTATTAGCTTTAGTAATCGGTGTAAATGCCTTTAAGTTTGTATTGTGGGGGTGGATTCACAAGAACTATGATGTTAGTCAGAGTTACCCACTTACGGCTATGTTTTTTCCTATGGTTTTGATGCTGTCTTATTGGCAGGGAGAGACGGGGATAACGTTTAATAAAGTGATTGGGACTATATTAATTGTACTGGGATTACTATTATTAGGTTATTCTAAGAATGCGATAGAATCCGCTAAAATGACCGCAGAGTGATGGCTTATTTGTATTTATGTATTGCGATATTTTGTACTGCGATTGGGCAGATATTGTATAAGTATTATATGATGAAGAAGAAGCTTATTTATCTTTTTTTGACCTTGGCTTCTTTTGTTCTTATTCCTTTCTTTAATTTTTTGGCTTTGAAGGGATTGAGTTATGATACGGTTTATATGTCTGCTGCCATAACTATTGCTATGGTGTTAGGGATGTCAGTTTTATTATTAAACGAAAAGATTAATAAGGTTCAATTGTTGGGAGCGATTTTGATTATGCTTGGGATTATTGTTTATAATTTGTAATTAGGTATTAATCGTATTGGTTTTGGTTCGATAGACGTTTAGAATTTTCATTCTTAAATCAGTTGGCAGGGAGAAGATGAATTGCTCTAATATATCAGCAGTTCTTCCTACATTTTGTTGCACTACTGTGCTTGCCCATTTTTTGTCTACTTGATCTGGGATTTCGTAATTAAAATATCGGATCATTTCTTCACAGATATAATTGATTTCTTCTTGTTGTTCTTGTGACATTTTGCTTTTCCATTTGTAGGCTGCTTTGCCATCCAGAGGTTCTGCTACTTTTTTATTCCATTCAAAAACGTTTTTTGGGTTTTTATAGAAGGTGAGTAAGTCAGGGGTATATTCCACTTCTAGGAATTTACAAATTTTTTGTAGTGTGTTTTCTGAATCGGAGAGTAGGTCTTCAAAACGGACGATGATGCACTTATCTGGGTGTTTGTCAATAAATTTGAGTGCTTTTTTATTGTATGACTGCCATCTGTAGGCGAGGGCTGCTGAATTATTTAGGTCGAAGCTTGCTTTTTGGAAAGACATGACATTATCTCTTGGATCACGGACCATATGGATAAATTTAGCTTTCGGAAAGGCATTGAGGAGTTTATCCATGAAAAGGGTGTATCCAGGATTTTTATCTCCTAGGTAGACATCTTCTTTTTTATCATGTTGGCGGCTATATTGCCAATAGACAAGCTGGCATAATTCGCCAAATGTAACATTGGGTTTTTGTTGAAGGATTTGGCTTTTGAGTGCTTCTTCGTCAATTTTCCACCATCTTTTGACTCTTTCTTCTAGCATTAAGTCATCGAAGAACTTTTTTAGTTTCTCTTGTGTCCAGTTAGTTTCTTGGTGATACTTTTGGTAAAGGTGCATGATAAAGAGGGCTTCAGGAGCCACACATAGGTCGGTATGTGTATCGAGGATTGATTTGAGTAACCAAGTACCGGATCGGCCTCTACCTGTAATAAAAAAGAGTGTTTTTTTCATTGATGGAATTGATAAAAT
>JAHDDN010000133.1:8135-11954 GCA_020629335.1 Chitinophagales bacterium
ACAATTGAGCGGCAAAATTATAAACTCCATCAATGAAAAACAAATTTGAAAAATTACTAGTCGATTCTAATCTGCTTTTACTTCCAGTGTTTTCTTCACCGATTTAACGGCACCATCATAACCTAGGTCTCGGAAATCGACTGGCACCAAACTTGAGACTCCCAATTCCGCCATAGTAACGCCATAAATGACATCAGTTGAGGCCATTGTGTTTTTGTTATGCGTAACGATGATAAATTGTGAGTGTTCGGAGAACCTTCTAATAATCGCATTAAATTTGTCGATATTAGCATCATCCAGTGGTGCGTCGACCTCATCTAGGATACAGAAGGGGGCAGGTTTGAGAAGGTAAAGGCTAAATATCAGTGCCAATGCCGTCAATGATTTCTCTCCCCCTGATAACTGATCAATTGTCTGAGGTCTTTTGCCTTTAGGCTTTGCGATAATTTGTATATCAGCTTCCAGCGGATTATCTGGGATGCTTAATCTGAGATCACAGCTATCGCCAGGATTAAAGAGTGATTGGAATACGTCGGTAAAATTCTCTTTTACTTGATTAAATGCAGTCATGAATTTTTCGGAAGCGGAAGTTTCAATTTCCTTCATGGTCTCTAATAAAGAGGTTTGTGCATCTAAAAGATCTTGACGTTGGTTAATGATGAAATCATAACGAGTTTTCATCTCTTCATAAGCTTCAACGGCCATTGAGTTGATTGGTCCATAATTTTCCAATCGTTTTCTTAGCTTAAGGACTTTAATTTTAAGTTCTTCGAGATCGGTGATTTCGCCAGAAGGTTCTTCATTGATAACATCATTGACATCAATACCAAATTCGATATTGAGTCGCTCTTTCATAGACAGAACATCCATTTTTTGGTTGTTCATTTGTTCTTTAATGTCTCCAAGTTCAGATTCGATTTGTTGTCTTGCTTTTTCAGCATTTCTCAATGTTTGTTCTGCTATTTCGACATTACTTTTGGCTTGATTATAGGCTTGTTCTGTTTCTTTCAGCGCATTAGCCATATCGTCTTTAGTCTCGTAAAGTTCTTTTAAGCTTTCAGTTACTTGATTGATTTGAGATTCAATATTATCAATATTTTGAATCCCTTGAGTGAGTTCTGTTTTATTAGATTGGAGGGTGTTTTGAGTTTTCTTAATATCATTCGATTTAAACTCTAAGCTTTGAACGATAGAATTGAGTTGATTTTGTTGTTTATGGTACTCAATATTTCTCTGATTAAATTCTTGTCTGAGGGCATTTAGTTGAACGCTTGTTTCTTCGAATATCGTTTTGAATTCGTCTCTACGCCCTGCGCTTTCTTTTTGTTCGTCTTGTTTGGCCGCTAGTTCCTCTTTCAGTATATCAGCCGATTTGCCTAATTCTTCGATACGATCAGTTAAGCCGCTATCTCTTGATTCATTTTGCTCAATTAGGATTTGGGTGTTTTCCAGTTTGGCAGTGATAGAAATAGACTCATTGACCAGTCTATTATAGGCTCTTTGTTGTTCTGCTATAGCTTTTTTACTGCTTTTAGATTTGAGGTCTGCCAAGTCGCTTTTAAGTTGGTTGCGTTGTTCTTTCATAGCAGCAATCAACTCATTAAGTTGTTCTACCTCTTCGCTTAACTCTTGTAGTTGTTGAATTCTACCAATACGTTTTCCTTCAAAAGCGCCAATAGAGCCACCGCTTATCCAAGCTTTTCTTCTAATAAAGATGCCGCTTTTAGTTAAGAAAGTAGCTGATGGGAATTGATTGACATCAAACTGAGAAGTTTGTGCATCATCAATAATGAATACATCTCTTAATAAGAAATGAACTAATTTTTTATATTTATTTTCTACTTTAATGATGCTATTAGCAGCAATAGCATTAGGAATACTTTGATAAAAATTTTCTACTTGGCTGACTTCATCATTGATGAAGAATTGCCCTTTACCTTTATCATTATTATTCAATAAATAGACTCCTTCAAAGGCTTTTTCTGTGCTATCCACTACATAGTAGTTTAAGCGTTCGCCAAAGTAATTTTCGATAATCACCTTATACTCATCAGGACAATCGACTATTTCGGATAGGAGAGTAGCATCAGTTTTCCATTCAGGATGATTCTTTAGGAATTTGATAGAATCAGGATAGCCTTCTAAGTTATCGACTAAACTTTTGGTGAGTTTGTATTCATTTTGTTTAACATCACGCTCTCGAACTTTTCGATTAAATTCATCACTAAGTTCGTTTAGTTTATTTTGTTTTTCTTGAATAGTCGCTTGATTTACTTCTTCTTTTTGCATTAATTCTTCAAGAAGCGTTTCTGCGGCTAATTTCAGTCCATCTTTTTCTTCTAAACGTTGTTTTTGGACTATTAAGCTTTCTTTTCGATCCTTAGATTGTATCGTATGATCATGCTGCTCTTTAATAAGGTTTTCTCTTTGAGTAGTCTTAATCGCTATATTTTTCTCTAATTCGTAAGCTTGTTTTTCAACGGATCGATGTGCTGTTTCTAAATGTTGAAGTTCTTTTTGTTCTGCCTCATATTTTTCACGAACTTCATTTGTTTTAGTACGAAATTCTTCTAATTCTGTTTTAATAGTTAGTAGTATACCTTCTTCAGAACCTAATTTTGCATTAAGAGAGTTCACTTCTTTTTCTAAAGAGCTAATGTTTTCATCAGCATGTTTAATTTGTAGCTCTAATCTTTCTTTTTTCTCTAATAAGAATTTTCTTTGTTCAGTTAAGACATTCTTTTCATTTTCAGTTTTTTGTAGAGAGCTAAGATGCTGATTAAAGTTGCGCTGCGCTTCCCCTAATTCCTCTTCTTTACTCTGAATATCTTCTTTAGCAGTTAAGAGCGTTTGTTCGGAATTAGTTACTTCTTCCTCAAGCGCATTACGTCTATCTTGTTGAGCTTTTTGTAGATTGCCTAAATTGCCAGAAGCTTCTTTGAAATCTTTTAAACTCATAATAGCCAAGTCTACACTGAATTGGCGGTATTTAGCTTTGTTTTTATTATATCGGTTAGCTTTTTTGGCTTGTTTCTCTAATTCTACCAAATTGCCTTCAATTTCGTGTAAAAGATCTTCGACCCGCTCCAAATCAGCATTCGTACCTTTCAGCTTATTTTCGGTTTCTCTCTTCCGTTTTTTGAATTTGGTGATACCTGCCGCTTGATCGATCATCTTCTTTCTAATATTATCTTTATTAGATAGAATATCACCAATTTTAGAAAGCTCAATGATGGCATAGGAATCACTACTAATACCCGTATCCATTAATAAGCCAGAAATATCCTTTAATCGACAAGTAACCCCATTCAATCGATACTCACTATCACCCGTTCTATATAAGGTACGAGTGATATTAACCGAACTAAATTCAGTAGGTAGTAAGCCTCTATTATTCTCAAATGTCAGGGATACTTCGGCTGCCCCAGCCTGTTTACGATCTTTAGTCCCATTAAAAATGACACTCTCCATTTTATCCAATCGTAAAGATCGAGTCTTTTGTTCACCTAATACCCATCGAATAGAATCTATTACATTAGATTTACCACAACCGTTAGGGCCTACAATTCCTGTTATGTCATCGTTAAAATGAACAGTAGCTTTGTTGGCAAAACTCTTAAATCCTTTTATCTCTAAAGTCTTTAACCGCACTTTAAATGTTTTGTTAAAAATTAATATAAAAAACGCTGATAATTATTGTTTGGTGGCTTATTTTCTTTGATCAGTAGCCTCGCATTAATGTTCCAAAAGCCCAGCAATATACGAGTATTTCGGCTAGTACGCAATATTCAAACACTATTTATTCAAATTAAGAATAGC
>JAHDDN010000134.1 GCA_020629335.1 Chitinophagales bacterium
TCGCCTTGTCTTGATACAAAATATTTAGCTGCAAATACCAATCTTATTTTTTAAATGTTCCTTATATTGGAACTTGAAAAAAAAGCTATCAAAATAGTTTAAACATTCAACATTATATACTTATGTTAAGAATTATATCGTTTAGAAGAATATGGGAAATTTAAAAGAAAAGAATTTCAAGATTTTAAAATGTCTTTTGTTAGTCAATTTATTGCTGATCGTAAATATACTAAACGTATTAGCACAAGAATCTGACTTGCCATTTCAGGGCAAAATAATCAAAGAATTAGAATATAGTGGCTCGTATAAACCCTATCAAGGAAAGCGTTTTATACGGAATACTAGCAAGAAGTGGCATTTGTATGATGATAATATGGTGCTTGTGAAAGCATATGAAGAACCAGATATTCGTTTCAAAGGTGTAAATGGAATAGTTTATACCGAATCTTCCGCTTTTGAGAAAGGCAAGTATGTCAATAAAGAATCCTTCGGTTTTATAGATGAGGATTTAGAGTTAGTGATTCCTTGTAAATATAAATCAATAGAACTTAAATATCAGTGGGATTATTTGGCGGCTACTTCATTTGAGGATATAGTGACCATTTTTGATTTCTCGGGTAATGAAATATTGACCTTGCCAAAGGGGTATCAACTAGTTATACCTGAAATATTAGATGACCCAATTGTGTATTCTCGCCTTGATTCTAATGGGGAAGAGTATATGGGTATTATGAATTTCAAACAAGAAGTATTGTTTGAAGAAGCTAGTAGTGAGGTTAAAATTGATCCTAATAGTATTTATAAAGATACTTTTATATGGGGCAAGCTAAAAGATAATTACGTACGAAATTTTAATGGAGACACGATTGCTACTTCAGAAGCATATATGAAATATTTGACCAATGGTATTTATGGAAGTTATGACACAATAAAAGCCGCTTGGCAACTTATCGATGAACAGAATAAAGAACTCACAGAAGCCAAATATAATACACCCAGCTTGATAAATGGATTCATTAGATTGACAGTTAAAGGAACAGAGAAGGAAGGAAGCACTGTGATTCTTAATACCTCCACTCTACAAATTGAACACCAAACATTTAAGGCTAAGTATCATAAATCACTGGATGCAATCGTTTGTGAAGAAAGTATTTTTGGGTATAATCGAGACTCTTCAACGATCAAATACTTTAAAGAAGGAAAAGTTTATGATAAAAAAGACTTTTACAAAAATTTTGTAAATAATCAATTTGGAGTATTACCGTTTCAAAAACATAGTAATAGAAAATGGGGCTTAGCCGATGCTCAAATGAATATGCTTGTCAAGCCAAAGTATTACTATATGTCGTCCATTAAAAGCGACTTAGGCTTGCTTGTCGTAAGTGATAGATATAAAAAGGATCAGTTTGGAGTCATCAACACCAAAGGAGAAGAGGTTTTAGCAGTTGATAGCCAAGATATTTATATTGCAGATAAAGGCTTGATAGTTACTTATCAAAAAAAGAAACATTGTAAGAAAGCATATGAAATATTAAATCGAGAAGGTAAATCAATCATACCACCTATATTTAATGTGTACAACTTTAAGCTATTTAAAGATGGAATGATGGCTGTCAAGTTGTATGAAGATGATGAAACAGTGGAGCAGTATAAAAATTTGTCTGCGGACTTAGAAAAAGCAAAAGCTAATTTTGAGGAAGGTTGGCAGTACCTAAGTAGTGATGGAAAGTTATTATTTAAAGGAAGTTTGAAAATGGTTGGCCCCTTTGTAGATGATATAGCCATAGTAGAAACTCATAAAGAGGAAAAAATATTGATTAATAAGAAAGGAGAAAGATTAAATATTGACTTAGATCTAGATACATTCCGAAAAGAGTTGAGAAATCAAAGAGTGGCAAATCCCTTTAAGACTACTGAAGAAATCTCAGCCAATGAAGTGAATGTCAGCACCAATGATTTTGGATTAGTTTACATTAATCCTGATAATGAAGCTATTGAATTACCATCCTATATCAATAAAACCCTTTTAGAATACGATGAATATTTTTTGATTTGCAAATCATTCAAAGGATTTCAACTATATGATCCTGAAGAACGTAAACTATTAGCAAAAACTTATTATACAAGAATTCCATCAAAAGATAAAACAAGTTTATCTATCGTAAAACAAATGAAGAAACAAGGTGTTGTAGACGCAAATGGTGAAATAGTTTTACCATTAATATTTACACATATTAGCTTACTAGATAATGGTAGAGCTATCGTTTACTATAATGAAAAAAAATATCTGCTTGATTTAAAAAATCAATAGATTCATGAGTGATTGCAGCCGAAAAACAATATCACGCCCTGCGTATTTATGAAAGCTTTGGATTCCAACCTACAGACAGCCAATATAGCCTTTGTTGGTGGGAGAGAGCTTAAGAAATAGTTACGAACTAATAATTGAAAAAAGTTGACGAAAAAAATGGACATCGTAAAACATAATCAAGGAGCTTGGGATAATTATGTAGACAAGAATGATCGCTGGACAATCCCTGTAGGAGAGGAGGTACTCAATAAAGCCAAAGCAGGTGATTGGGGAGTCCTCTTGACTTGTACCAAATCAGTACCGCATGAATGGTTTCCCCCATTAAAAGGCCTGAAATTACTAGGCTTGGCTTCAGGAGGCGGACAGCAAGGTCCCATATTCGCAAGTTTAGGAGCTGATGTCACCATCTTTGACAATTCTTCTAAACAGTTAGGGCAGGATAAAAAAGTAAGCGATGAATTCGACTTGAATATCAAAACCATTCAAGGAGATATGCGAGACCTTTCCGTTTTTGAAAATGATAGTTTCGATTTGATTTTTAATCCTTGCTCTATTTTATTCGTAGATAATATTCAGTTAATTTGGAATGAGTGTTATCGGGTTCTAAAGCCCAATGGCATCCTGATGACAGGCCTAATCAATCCACTAATTTTTCAATTAAAAGAGAAAGATGATGTCTTTCAATTAGTGTATAAACAGCCCTTTTCAGATTTAAAATCTATCCCCAAAGACGAACTTAATGCCTTCATTAAAAATAAGGAAGCCTTGCAGTTTGGACATAGCATCTCCGATCAAATTGGCGGACAACTAAAAGCAGGATTTTTATTGACAGATCTATACGAAGACAATTGGGATGGCACCAATAAAATGGACGAATATTTCCCAGCCTTCATTGCAACCAGAGCCATTAAAAAATAATTTTATTTGGGCGGCTTAATCCTGCTGTCCGTTCTTATGCGGCTGTTCAGCAGCTACTTTGCTAAGTGCTGCTTGTCTTCCCTTCGGGCAAGCCATCGCATCACTAAGCGACGTAAGCTGCTTCTCGACGCCACATACCACTTCCATCAGGGCCGCGTTTAATGCGTAATAATGAATGTGTAATGCGTAATGAATTTTAGGGGCGATTATAAAAACAACTTCAGTAAAGACGCGTATTCGCGTCTCAATGCCCTATAAGGCATAATGATAAAATCCCCTCCTAAAAAAAGGAGTAATCAGGAGAGGTTTTAATAATGTAGGGGCGATCCTTGTGGTCGCCCTTTTTTTAGACCTTCTCAACATTAAGGCACATACAACTTCGCCGAAGCCATCCCATCATCAGTTTGCACTTTCAAAAAGTAAAACCCCTGTTTTAAAGCCAATTCTCCAAGAGACAATTCCTTTGTCTCTAAACCCTTCGCTAGCTTTTCATAAACCAATCTGCCTTGTAAATCATAGATGTGAAAACCCTCCACCATCACCAACTCATCAAAAAAAATGTGAGCATCGGGTGTAATAGGATTTGGATAAACAGTGAATTGAGCAGAAGCTATTTCTAAATGTTCATTACTAATAGGATTACCACTAGATGGAAATGTAATAAAATCTCCCCATTCGGTTTCCCCTTTTTGATAATATCTTACCTCCCAATTAGTAGAACTACTGCCTTCTGCATCAGAAAACCAACCATTAGTTAGGCTTCCAAGTCCCTCTATAAACTCAGTAGATGAACCTAAAAATTGAACTGGAAGTGTATCAGTACCTGAGAGATAATAATCATTTTGAGAGTTGCCAACTTTGGTAGTTCTTAATCCACCATATTTTATCTCATGAGTCACTGACTGGGCGGTGTAAGATACACTATCAGCTTCATATTCAATTGAAAGTGGAACATCACAATAATCATCGCAAACTAATTCATCTAAATTAACGAAGGTAACAGTAACACTTTCCTCTTCTAACTCAAAAACCCAAGTCTTTTGATCCCAAGTGACTGTAACTTCATTTGTTCCATATTCTATATCAGTGATCTCTTTTCTGATTCTTGCAGTATAATACTCTGCATCATTATGATCTTCTAAAATAATGATATCTCCCACCTGATAATCGTGGCATTCACCAAAAGTGAGAGGTTGAGCATCTAAGTTAATATAAAGGATTGAAATAATGAATGATAGTAAATATTTGAGCATAATAAACATTTTGGATGGACTAATACTAAGCACTCGTTTAAAGCTTTTCTGTTGGTTTAGAAAATGACTGTTTTTTCGTATTTCTGCGTTATTTTTTCGGCAATTAGCGCTGCTAAACACCTCAAAAATGCCTTGAACTACAAAAAAATAGCTCCTTTTCAGCTTCATCATAAAACTTTAAATGAGTTCTATAAAATACGTATTTCTGACAACATTCGTTGCTTTTTGATAATATGATAACCGAATTTCCTCAAAAATGAACCCAAATAGCTCCTTAGCTTTATTAAATAAGAAGCAATTTCATAAAATTAATGGAACAAAGAGACCTCTTACGAGACGAAATAGAACAAATTAGCAAAGTGATTGCCCAAATCGTTGCTAACTTACTAGGATTAAAATCCAAAGGCTCCATCATGCAAGGGATAGAAATCACGAATGAACAACTCAAAACCGAACTCAATATTGATATCGAAGCCCTCCTACAATTAGACAAAACTGCTCTCCAAGCCTATTTAGCGGAACAAAACATTACTTACCATCATTATGAAGCATTAGCTAGTTACCTAAAAGAAGCAGGCTTAAGCAAAATGACCCACCAACCCACTAAAGCCATCACTTACCTATCAAAATCATTAGAATTGCTTATCTTAGTAGATGAGATATCCAGTAGTATTTCCTTTGAAAGAAGTAATGAACAATCAGCAATAGCAAAGTGCTTGAAAGACCTTCAGAATACCCTGTAGGGACGTTGCACTGCAACGTCCTCTGAAACCTGCGCAAGGGATAGAAGTGGTATGGGGCGTTAATGATGCGACTTACGGAACTTAGCTGGACGCAGGCTGGCCACGCAGTGGCAGACAAGTACGGCTTAGTGAAGTAGGAGCAGCATAGCCCCATAAGAACGGATAGCCCGACCCTTTCTGATTTTTCATTCGTGGGCGCACACATAGGTGCGCCCCTACGGGCGAATGAAAAATCAGAAAGGGATGCGCCCAAATAATAAAATGTAATGATGATGTAACCTTTCCCTTCTTCATACGACTCTCTATTTGAAACAACAATTATTTTATGGCCGATCCAAAACATACCGCCTTTATGTCCACCTATCAAGGCTGTCACGATTCCTTTATAAGGTATTGTTCTGCTTTGTCTTATGGCAAGATGGAAACGGACGATTTAGTGCAAGATGTCTTATTATCTGCTTATCAGAATTTTGATAAAATAGCTAAGAAAGATCAATTGTTACACTATTTGATCAGGGCTGCGCGCAATCGAAGTATCAGTAGATGGCGTAGGAGTAAATTCAAGCAAGAATTAGTGGAGCAACATGCGAATCGCTTACGATCAAAAGAGGTTTCGCCTGAAACGCTCTTGGATATTCAGCTCTTGTATCAAGTCTTGAATCAATTACCTGAGAAGCAGAAAGACGCCTTGATCTTGTTTGAAATTAGTGGTTTTAGCATGAAGGAAATCGCCCAAATTCAAGATTCGACTGAAGGGGCAGTAAAGACCAAAATTAGTCGAGGACGGAAGAAATTAAAAGAATTGTTGGCTGAGAAAAATAGAGATTTCTCATCCATTTCGAATACCTTAAAATCCATTGCCTTATGAAAGCAGATCACAAAAATGCAGATGAGCTATTTGATAGCTTACGCAATTCCCCAAGCGAATTGTCATTAGAAGAGGTCAATCAGATGATTGAGGTATTGCCGACTATGCCTCCCCCAAGCCCCGACACTAACCTTTTCTCTAATTTCTTTAACCTAAATAATATCATCATGATTAGTTTACCCGTTTCAATCGCCATTGCCTTATTGACTATGTATAATTGGTCAGCAAAGCCAATAGTAGAAGCTCCAAATGCTCCTATACAAGAACTTAAAAAAATAGAGCCAAGTACTATTGAAAATTCCGAGTCGCTTCCTCCAGCAATTGAACAAAGCATAGAAGAAAAAGCATCAGAACCAGTATTGGAAAAAATTGAACCTATTGTAAGTGAGCAGAAAACTGCACCAACTATTATTCAAGAAGAGCCTGTAGAACGCTCCCCCAAAGTATCAGCTATGGATGATACTAAATCCACAGAAGGAAAAAATTATATAGCATATGATATTCCTAGTTCTAAACCTAAAAACTTAGAGGAGCTAGAACAATATGAAGCTGTTGATAATGATATCCCCAAACTCACCGATAGAAGTCTAAAAAGATTGAAGCGAACGCTTTATCAAAATTTAGTAGCCGATCAATTAATCAGCAGTAAAAAACAATATGTGATGATGGAATTGCCAGGCAAGGAGATCATTGTTAATGATAAGCCTTTAAATGAACAATTATATGCTAAATACAGGGAATTAACTAGGGAAGTAGGGACAGGCAAATATCGCAAAATAGAAATGAGTCCTGACTTTATCAAGATGGGAAATTTTATGGAAGATGGATTTAAAGGGCATGGTATAGGTACTTTTACTTTGAAAGAAGATGATATTTTTAATAATGGAAATCTTTTTGATTCATCTAATGAAGAATTAGATTTTGATAAGGATAGTCATATTTTTGAGAAGGCAGAAGATGAGCTTTTAGAAGAAGAAATGAATGCACTAAAAAGATTTGCTAAAGGAATATTAGATCAAAAACCTAAAAGAATCGGTAAGAAAAGTTTATTTGCTGTTAATATTAAAGATCATAAAACCAAACCGCTTTATGACAACTTACAAGAACTGCTGCTAAATGATGGATTTATTGAGTCTCGAAAAGACTTTGTATTAATAGAGTTGCCCGAAAATGAAGTTTGGATTAATGGCCAACTACTCACTCAAGAAGAGGCTCAAGCATATGAGCAAATATTGGCAGACTATAAAATCAAACACGGCCCTATTAGAATGATCAGAATGAGTGAGCACACCATTAGTGTGGGAGATTTTTCTGAATGGGAGTTTACAGGGACTTTAGATGTTTTTAAGTAAAATAAAAAGTATGTCCAATCAACGTAAAATAATCCTTGACAAGCTTATCGAGAGAATCTATGCGATTCGAAAAGAAGGCCCAACACTTGTAGTGATAGATGGGGTTGACGGAGCTGGTAAAAGCTATTTTGCTCAAGCATTAGTGGAGCAATTGAAAATGCGAGAACGGCCTGTTGTAGGAGCGTCAGTAGATTATTTTCATCATCCAGCTGTTGTTCGTTATAAAAGAGGGAAAGACTCTGCGGAGGGCTTTTATTTGGATTCTTATAATTATCCTGTACTTAAAGAATATCTGTTAGATCCATTTAAAGCTGGAAATGGCACCTATAAAAGTCAAGCTTACGATTGCGATAATGATTGTCCTTTAGATAGTGAGCCAAAAGAAGTGGAGGCCGATCATATCTTGGTAATGGAAGGCATCTTTTTACAGCGACCAGAATTAGTAGATTATTGGGACTTAAAAGTTTTTTTACAGATCGAATTTGCAACTTCTTTAGCGAGAAATATTCAACGCAGTCAAGACATCAATAGAATTGGATCTGCTGAGAAAATCAAAGTAAGGTATCACCAACGTTATATGCCTGGGCAGCAATTGTATTTTAAGGAAGCTTCTCCTCAAACTAATGCGGATGTATTGATTGATAATAATGATTTTGAGCAGCCTTTTATTTTGTAAGCTTTGCGTTTTATTGAATATATGCATATTTAAAAATTAATCTTTAGAAATCCTTGAAATTACATTATATTTGTACGGAACTCGTTTAAAGTTTCCTACTGGCTTAGAAAATGGCTGTTTTTCAGCTTTAATATAAAACTTTAAATGAGTTCATGAAATTAAATAAATTCAAAATGAGTAATTTAGAACTAAAAGGAGGCATTCTGCAAATGATTGCGAGTGTCAATGATTCCGAGACTCTTGCTGGGCTTAAAGAAATAATAACCGTATATATTGGGAATCATATACAAGATA
Source organism: Chitinophagales bacterium (assembly GCA_020629335.1). The sequence continues at coordinate 8,416 of JAHDDN010000134.1, forward strand.
CAGATTATTGGAATGAGTTAAGTGATGTTGAAAAAACAGAATTAGAAAAGGCAATTGCAGAAAGCGAGAATGAAGATAATCTTGTTAATCATGAAGTAATGATGCAAAAATACAATCAATGGTTGAGCAAGTAGTTTGGAATAAACGAGCAGCTAAAATATTTAATGAAATCGTCGATTATTTACTGGAAAACGTATCAGAAGCATCCGCTGAAAATTTTATCAATAACACTTTTGAATTGATCGATAAATTAAGAAAATATCCAGAAATTGGGAGAAAATCAAAAATTAAGGAGACTGTTCGACAATATAAAATTGATAAATTTAAAAGACTATATTATAGAATTCATGGAAACAAATTAATCATAGTTTATATCTTCGATCAAAGGCAAAATCCAGATTCAAATCCTTATTAAAAATTATAGGGACTGCAATTAATAAAAATCCCCTACATTTGCAGTCTAAACAATCTCTATGTACGAATTTTTGAAATTAGGTATTTTATTCTCTGCCTTCGGCTGTTTTTTTGAAGTATTCTTTACTTCTGTTTATGATAGCATAGAGCAATACATCACAGATAAAGACAAATTAGATGTCCGATTCTTTGGTTATTGGAGTATCCTATATATTATAGTGTATGGAATCGTTTTGACAGGCTTTTGGCTTTATATTGCCGTACCTTATGTCTATCCATTACATTGGGCTATACGATTTTTGATTTATGGCTTTACCTTTCAAATTGGGGAGTATTTCTGCATGTATTTCTTTCATTTAGTATTTGGGCAATCGCCATCAGAACAGCATTATACGGGTAAATTTGACACCATCCACAACTTCACTCGCTTGACTTACTTTCCTGCATTTGTGATAGAAGCCATTTGTTTTGAAGCGATTTATGCGACCTATATGGTTTAAGAATACTAAATTCCTTACTTTTGCGCTCTAAATCGTTAATGATGAAGCATAAGGAAGAGGAGGTAAAAGAACCAGAAGAAATAAAAAAGCCGCTAACTCAAGAGCAAATTGAAGCATGTATTGCTACTTTGGAGACCTTAAATGCTGATACTAATCAGATATTTGAGATTCCCAAAGATAGGCGATTAGCATTAATCATGGCAGCGGGCTTATTCTCTCGCCCCAGTAGAGAAGAATTTTTACGTAGAAAGAAAGATGCCAAAAAAGCCGAGAAAAGAAAGATCAAAGAAAGAGACAAACACGCTCGTAACAATACAGGTATTAGAAGTGCCAGAGAAGCCATCGTATTTGTAGCTCCAAAAATGATCGAATTGACAGGAGCAGAAGCCGAAAAAGAAGTCGAATTAGAATCACCAAGAAACTGCTACGTCTGCAAAAAAGTCTTTAATAGACTCCACCATTTTTACGATACTATGTGCAAAGAGTGCGGTGACTTCAATTATGCCAAACGTTTCCAAACAACGGATCTAACAGGCCAAGTAGCCTTAGTCACAGGCTCCCGATTAAAAATAGGCTATCATATCTGTTTGATGATGCTAAGAGCGGGTGCGACCGTCATTGCCACTACACGTTTTCCAGTGGATTCAGCCATCCGATATGCCAAAGAGGAGGATTATACCGAATGGGCACACCGCCTAAAAATTCACGGCCTTGATCTAAGGCATATTCCAAGTGTAGAAATATTCTGCAATTATATCGAGCGACAGTATGACCGCTTGGATATCTTGATAAATAATGCCGCTCAAACTGTAAGGCGTCCAGCAGGTTTTTATGCTCACCTTATGGAAAAGGAAGAATTGCCCTTTTCAGAAATTCCTAAATATGCTCAATTCCTATTGGCGGATCATGAAACTTGTTTACAAGAACTCAGTGCATTAAGTGCAGGCTTGGCAGATAACGATAAAAACCTGCCCGTTAGCTGGCATGGTAAGCAGATCGGTATAGGCTTAAGTGCCTCCGCCAAGCTCTCCCAAATTCCTTATAGAATTGACAATTCCTTAGCCATTGAGGAGGTATTTCCAGAAGGCGAATTAGATGCTGATTTGCAGCAGGTAGACTTGCGTAAAACCAATAGTTGGCGATTAAAATTAGGAGAAATCAATACCGATGAAATGTTGGAAGTTCAGTTGGTTAATTCTGTGGCTCCCTTCGTTTTATGCAATCGATTGGCCAATTTGATGAAACAAGAAAATACAGGCATGAAGCATGTCATTAACGTCTCTGCGATGGAGGGTAAATTCCATCGTTTTCATAAAGAAGATCGTCATCCACACACCAATATGGCCAAAGCAGCCCTCAATATGATGACACATACTTCTGCCTCCGATTTTGCCAAATACGGCATCTATATGAATGCGGTTGATACTGGATGGGTAACAGATGAAGATCCAGCCGAATTAGCCAAAAGAAAAGAAGAAGTACACGACTTCCAGCCGCCTTTAGATATAGTCGATGGAGCAGCCAGAGTATTGGACCCACTATTTGACGGGATCAATACAGGCAAGCATTGGTGTGGCAAATTCCTAAAAGATTATCGCCCGATCGACTGGTAAATAAACTTGCCTTTTTAATCAAAATCAATTATCTTAATGGACTAAATAAACCCTAATACCATGATTTTAGCAGCTATTATTTTTGTCATCCTTGGCGTCCTTATCAAATACGGAAAAATGTATTTCCTCATTGCTGGCTATTACACTATGCCCGCTGATAAAAAGGCCGACTATGATATTGAAGGCATTGCCGAATTATTTAAAAATGTCATGTTCTCAATGGCATTTTTGATCGTCCTAGGTTATATCTTAGCGATGCTTTTAGGTATGCCCATGCTGGAGCAAGCGTCTTTTTATCTTGCTCTCTTAATTGGGATTCCATATTTACTTATCCAATCCAATTCTGATAAATATAAACTCAAAAATCAGGCACTCTAAACCATGGATTATCCTCTTATCAATATTTCTCAAAAATATTGGGTTTTCGAAGATATGATGGAGTATATCTTATACGATGACTTCATCTGCACGACTGATCAATCTTACCACCATCAATATCTACTCAACAAAAAGTTTTGTGATTCCAAGGGAGAGATCTATCAATTAATCGAATTAGAATTTCCCAAATCAGGCTGGAGAAAAGCTTTGAAATTTTTACCCAATACCTACAAAATAACATTCAAATTCCATAAAACAGGCGAGCATATAAGTGTAGCAGAATTACAAAATCACCTCCTAGAAAAAGCCGCCCAGCTAAAAGATAGCGATTTTAAAACGGAATACATTTCCAGCTTACAAAAAGGCACTACCCACTTTCAATTAATTAGTGGAGATGTTCATTAGGGCGCGCCCTGCGCATTTATCCTCTATTGCATAGCACGATACAAATTTATCACTCATCATGACACATTCATCATTCGCCGAAGGCGCAGGTCGGGCTATCCGCTCTTATGGGGCTATTCAGCAGCTACTACGCTAAGGGCTGCTTGTCTTCCCTTCGGGCAAGCCATCGCACCCCTAAGCTACGTAAGCTACTTCATCACGCCCCATACCGCTCCTATCCCTCGCGCAA
>JAHDDN010000135.1:0-5105 GCA_020629335.1 Chitinophagales bacterium
TCATCATTATTGCAGGCAGTATATAGCGTGGCTAATGAGAAGAGGCTAAGGCCTATTAATAGAATAGTGAAATACTGTTTCATAGGAGTATAACAGGAGGAATGTGAAAATGTTGGTTGAGTATCCCGTGTTTATTTTAAACACGGGATACACCCCCAATTAAGGCAATGGAGCATCTACGACTACTTCTGGAAGAGGATCTAGATTACAATCAAATTGCTCGAAACCTGGGATCATTCCATTGAAGAAATTAGCAACTCTAAGGTTGATCGCAGTAGCGCCTGTATTGTTTTCTGCACACATTTTTTGTTGATCCTCTGGTACCGTAGTGTCAGAATAACCATCCCAAACGATGTCAGGCATAGAATCTGCTTCAAAATTAGCGATGAGAACATCGCTCATATCATTGGTATGTTCTGGGAATTCAGGCAGACGGCTGAAAGTATTATTGTGCATGCTGATTAAGCTACAGTGTGGGTTGTAGTTTTCATCATCGGCAGAAAAGCCACCTAAGATAGACAAAGTAGTATAATCGATAATACCTAAACCTAACATATTGTTGTTGGTTAGTGTGTTATTGAATATTTCTATATTGGAACCACTTAAGATAAGGATACCTGTACCTGGTGGTACTTGTCCAACGATATTGCCTGCTGGGGCGAAGTTGCGGAAATTGTTGTCAATGATGTTGTTATTGAAGGCACGACAAGTGTGGCCATTGCCAATAACGTCCAAACCTGGTAGATCAAAGATTAAGAGTCCACCAGTATTATTAGTCATGGTGTTGTTATACACATCGGAGTTAATACAGTTTTCGACTTCGATACCTGCTACATTTTCTTCTACTGTACAGTTACGAACGATATTGTTTTGAGATTGGCCGACATATACCCCTGCATCAGAAGCACCTCTTACATAGCAACCGTCAATTAATACATTATTTGACGTAACTGGATAGATACCGTAGGCACCGTTTTCTTCTTTAGCTTCACCAGACCATTCAGAACCTATATGATAGAAGGTGACACCATCAGAATCTTTGATTTTGATATTATCGCCTGGGGCATCTAAGATTGTTAGATCCATGATGAGGAAGTCTTCTAAGTTATCACCTCTGATTCCTTCAGCACCAGCTAATTGGCCAGCAAAAGAAAGGTAGGTTTGATCCATTCCATCCCCTTTGATGGTGATGTTGGTAAGGTCTGCTAATTTGAGTCCTTTAGTGAAATCATAAGTACCTGCTTTGAGGTGGAGTGTTTCACCGTCTTGCATATCAATTAAGATATTTTCGATGGCTAATTCATAGTCGCCGCACGGCTCTATGTGATATTCAGGACCGCTTGCGTTGTCATTGATACAAGTGCTGGTTCCATCATCATCGTCATCGCTATTACATTGTGTAAATAGGAGGGAAGCCATCAGAAATATGGCGCCCAATTGAAAGTATAAGTTTTTCATGTTTTGTTTTTTTAAGTAGCCTTAAATATAACAGTTTTTTGGGAGATATGGAAGTTTGGAGAATAGACGTTTTAGAATAAGTGAACTTCGTTAACAATGGATAATTTTATCAACGCACAATTGTTACATTCCCTTGTCTATGCATTTTTTCTATCCCGTCAGGGGTTTCAAACTCGAATTGTGCAAAATATACGTAAACACCTAATGGGAGTAATTGGCCATTTAAGCTACCATCCCAGCCATTGTCTATATTGTTTGATTGAAATAATAGCTTGCCCCAGCGATCATAAAGCATGAGAGATTGGCTTAAAATAATACAATCACTATTGTACAAAACTCGAAACTCATCATTAACCCCATCATTATTAGGAGAAAAGGCGGTAGGTAGTTGAACTTGACAGGCATCACAATTATAAACACTCAACTCATAAGATTGATCATATTCACATAAATCGTCACTGACTTCAATGACATAATCACCTGTTTGAGTGATAGATGTTAAATATTCATTGGTAGTATTGTTATAAATTGTATGTTCGATGTCTTCCAACTTTTGCATAAATTCCAATATTTTTTCATCTTCTGAACAAAGAGAAGTCCTTCCTTCTACTTCTAAGGTCGGTAAATTCTGTTGGGTAATTACAATCGTATCTCGTGAAATACAATCATTGACATTTAGCTCGACCCAATAGATTCCACCACTTTCTACTAGAAGAGTACTGGAAGAAGAGCCATCTTGCCAAGTATAGATTCCATCCCAAGGTGAAGGGTCCAATAGCAGGCTGTTTCCTTCACAAATTAATTGATCAGGCCCTAGGTTGGCTTGAATATTTATAAACTGCACTTCCATTGTATCTACCACTTGACAGCCTGGAGGGCCTATTTGAACACTATAAATTCCAGTGCCTGTTACTTCAAGAGTAGGCTCGGTACTACCATCACTCCATAAAAAGGGGCCAGTTGTAATAGTGCTTCCTCCATTAGTTGGATATAAAATGAGTGTATCCCCTTGACAAAGCTGTTGGTTGGGGCCTAAATCTATCGTAGACAGATAGGCTACATCTATGGTCCAAGAAGCGGTGTCTTTAGTGCCGTAAGCCAAGTAAGTTGTATTTACAGTAGGAGAGACGACTAAAGTGTTTCCCTCAGCGATAATCTGGTCGGGAGAGGAGGCATCTGCCCACAAAAAATTGTCATCTCCCTCAGCAGTCAACAGGTCAGCATCTCCTTCGCAAATATGGGTGGGGCCATTGATCACTATTTCGGAACCGATTTCAATTAATTCAAAGTTATCAAAAAAGTAATAGGCATGTAAATCAGTAGAGGAGGGTACTATGATTTCATATTCTGTATTGCCATCATTATTAAAATTACCTATTGTCATGTATTTGTAGGGAGCATCCGCTATAAAATCAAATTGAAACTCTATCCATTCTTCGGTATATAATACCTCTTCAATCAATAGTTGGGGGGCTACATCTATTGGTTGATAGCCTGTTTGAATAGGTTGTTCTTCTGAAAAATAAATACCTATTTCGGATATCGCTGCGCCAGCATGAATATCCTCTCCTTCATTCACATTATCTGCATCGCTATTACTGATAAAAAAGGATAAGGAATAACAATTACCTACGACTAACTCCTCGCTTAAATCTTGAGAAATATACTCTCTAAATTGAAAAGCGGCTAACCATAAAGCCATTCCAACGATAGCCTCTCCGTCATTAGGCTCAATGTATCCCCAGATGGTTTCTGGCAATTGTATAAAATCACTTACTGATAGTGTATGAAAATAATCTGGAGTTGCTTCATCAACACCATCAAGAACACTAACATTGTTCCACTCGGTACAATAATTATATTCGGCTACTGTTTCAGGTAGTTGTGTATAATCTTCAAAACTTGGGTTATTGATTAGGTTTTGGGCATAGCTTAGGTGGCTTAAGAAAAGGCCTATGCAGACTGTATTAGCTATTATTTTGGCTAATTGGATCATGATTAGGTGGTTTTTAGGGTAAAGAAAAGACAGGTGTTGGGTTTTTAAATATAAATTTATGAATTTACTATTTATTATATGTCATATGTCGGTAATTTTATTTGTTAATTGGCTTAGGGATGGGCGCGGTATGTGGCGGCCATGCCCTGACTTATGGAGCTTAGGTACGCGCAGGCTGGCCTGGAAGGCAGACAAGCGGACCTTAGCGCAATAGGAAGGGTATAGCCACATAATAGCAGACAGCCCGACCGAGCTATTGGTTGCTTGCTATAGTTTTGATGATTGGATTTTGGGTTTTAATAGGCATGAACTTCTGTATTAGGAAGCGAGGGAAGCCCCTAATGCTTGAATTTATAAGTCTTTGACAGTCCAAGTTTGGTCTTTTTACGATTCTACTTCCTAGTTCCTTACAGGACAGGCTTTTTGTTCCGTAGCGCTGCTATGGGCCTCAAAAATGCCTTGTATAAAAATCCTACAACTTAAAGTCAGAAACTTAATAAACTTAACCACTAATAAAAAAGCCGAAGCACAAAATGAATTTGTACTTCGGCCCAAAAATGTTTGATGAGAAAATTATTATTAATTGATGCCTAAGGCTTTCAAGGTTTGGTTCTCTGAGAATTGGGTACTTGGTATACCCATATCTTTTTGAAATAGCGCTAAGGCTCCACGGGTTTGAGAACCCATTACCCCATCTACGGGGCCTGGTGAGTAGCCCTTTTCAGTTAATTTTTGTTGTACTTGACGAATTATAGAGTTGCTGGACATGGGGGATTGAGTATTAGTATCACAAGATATTTCTACCCAGTCGGTATAGCCGCCTTTATCAGCTATACGGTCATACTTATAGGTTTTGTACTCTGCTGGGATAGCGACTTCTTGAACGCTTGCTGGTGTTACTAATACTGTCTTGGTGACAGTTTTGTATTCTGCTGGAATCGCTCTTTCTTCTGTACGAGCTGGTTCTTTCAATACTTTTTTAGTTACATTTTTGTATTCTGCTGGCACCTCTTCATAGCACATGATATAGCAGTCTTTGCCTTGATTAGCTAAGCAGTTGGGATCACGTAATTTTCTGACCCACTTACCATAAGAAGGGCTTACTAATACTCTTTCTGTGACGGTTTCGTACACAGCTGGAGTGGTAATAATCTCTGTGGAAGCTTCTTTGACCAGTACTTGTTCAGTGACATTATCATATACAGCAGGAACTTCAATGAGTTCTTTAGAGGCTTCTTTAGTGATGACTGTTTTTTCCAGTTCTACTTTGCAATCAGGTACTTTACATTTAGCAAAGCATTTTCCAAACTCTGATGGTTCTGCTGGCGGATCGAATGGCGGGAAGCTATCCCATTGGCCAAATACGTTTAAATGGAGGAACACAATGCTAAATAACACAAGGAATCTTTTCATAAAAAATAGTTTTGCATTAAAAAATCAATATGATTAGGTGAGTTGTTAATTGAGGGGAACTTAGTATAAGGATAGTCAAAAATCAGTCCTAAATATATGAGGATAGTAAATATATAAAATAGTGTGTGAAAATCAAAATATTGAATCGTTTAAAGTTTTTCAGCTACATCATAAAACTTTAAATGAGTTCATTACGAAAGTTATCTTAGAGACGAAGAAAAAGAAAAAAGTATCGTTC
>JAHDDN010000135.1:5205-11923 GCA_020629335.1 Chitinophagales bacterium
TAAATTAAAATCCGTAATTTTAGGGCATGAATTATCTAAATGCAGAGGGGATTAGTAAATATTATGGGGATAAGCTTCTATTTGAGGACATCACTATTAATATCAATAAGGGGCAAAGAGTGGCTTTGATCGCTAAGAATGGAACTGGCAAGTCTACTTTATTGAAAATTATCATGAGCCAAGAGCCGCCTGATGAAGGAAAAGTAACTTTTCATAAAAATTTGGTGATTGGTTATTTGGATCAAGATCCTTATCTGGATGATAATACGACTGTTTTGGAAACTATCTTCTATTCGGATAATCCGACTTTAGAGGCCATTCGACATTATGAAGATTGCTTGGATAGACAGAACTTATTTCCATCTGATGACAATCAAGTTGCTTTAGAAAAGGCCATGCAGCAACTGGATGTTTTAAACGCTTGGGATTATGAAGTCAAGATTCGGCAGATTTTATCGAGATTAGAAATTAATCGCTTGGATAGGCCCGTAAAAGTACTTTCGGGAGGACAAAGAAAAAGAGTGGCATTAGCGGCCATCTTAGTTAAAGAGCCCGATATTTTGATTATGGATGAGCCAACCAATCATTTGGATTTGCAAATGATTGAATGGCTGGAGAATTTTATTGCTAAACAACAAAACCTAAGCCTTTTAGTGGTGACTCACGATCGCTATTTTTTAGATGGTGTTTCTAATGAGATCATTGAGTTGCATAGAGGGAAAATACATCGCTATAAAGGAAACTATGCTTACTTTTTAGAGAAGAAAGCCGAGCAAGAATTCAACTATTCTCAGGAAGTGGATAAAGCGAGAAAGTTGCGAGTGAAAGAATTGGAGTGGTTGCGTAGGAGTCCGAAGGCGAGAGGGACGAAAGCAAAATCTCGTATTTCAGCCTTTGACAAAATAGATGAAAAAGCTCGTCAAAAGACGGATGAAGATACGATGGAGTTTCGTATTCGAATGCCTCGTGTTGGGGGTAAGATTTTAGAACTCTATAATATCGCAAAGCGCTATGATGATGTGATCATAAGTAAGGACTTTTCCTACTTTTTTAAGCGTAAGGATCGTATCGGTATCGTTGGTAAAAATGGAGTAGGGAAGACTACTTTTTTGGAAATTATTACAGCTCAATTAAAACCAGATTCAGGTAAGGTAGTAGTTGGCGGTACGATAGAATTTGGTTATTATAATCAAAAAGGACTACAGCTTGATAAAGATAAAAGAGTGATTGATGTGATTCGTGATGTAGCGGAGGCATTGCCAATGGGAAGCGGCCGTTTTTTGACTGCGGATCAGTTGTTGGCGCATTTCCTTTTCCCACATAAGATGCATCGAAATTATGTGTCAACTTTGAGTGGAGGGGAGAAAAGAAGGCTTTATCTTTTGACTGTTTTAATGAAAAATCCCAACTTCCTTATCTTGGATGAGCCGACTAATGATCTTGATATTATGACGCTCAATGTCTTAGAAGATTTTCTGCAAAGATTTGAAGGTTGCTTGGTGATTGTATCTCACGATAGGTACTTCATGGATCGACTGGTCGATCATATTTTTGTCTTAGATGGGAAAGGAAAGGTAAGAGACTTTCCCGGTAATTATTCTGATTACCGAATCGCTCTTCAGGCGGAAGAAAAACAAAAACGCCTGCTCGCAGAGCAAGTAAAAGCCGCCAAAGCACCTAAAGAAAAAGTACAAAAAGAAAAGACCAAACTTTCCTATAACGAGCAAAGAGAGTTCAAGCAATTAGAAAAAGATATTGAAAAATTAGAAGCCGAAAAAGCGACTTTTGAAGAAAAAATGGGCCAAGGAGGCGACTATGATCAACTCAAAGAATGGTCCGAACGAATGGGCGAGATCACTAAGCAATTAGACGAAAAAACAGATCGCTGGCTCGAATTAAGCGAATACGTTTAATTAACGTTTTAACTGAATAAGGTTGTAACGTTGGACCGATTTTTCTTTTGTTGAACCCCAGAAATATTGGCGTAGTCTCTGACTGTCGTGTTAATTTTGATGAAAATTTGAGCCATTTGAATCCTGCAATATTTATGTCATGTATCAATTGCTTGGAAATTGCTGCCAAAGTATACAATAAAAAAATCGGCCTTAGCCAAAACATGCGTAGCCTTGAATTTTTTGATTCATTATTGTTTCAAGACAAAAAAACAAGTGTCTGGCAATCAGCTAATTGAGTAGGTAAGTGTTAGGTCGAAGCACCAAATTATTGTCCATCTTTTTATTTGATACACAAGACTTAGCAAGCACAAGTGAAAAACACTTGCGCTATAAGTTTGGGAGAATTTACAAGGCCCAATTTAGGACAAAATTAACACACCAGTCTCTGACTATTATTTAGTTAAACAAAAAAGGGCCGACAAAAAATGCCGGCCCTCCAGTTGGTGCGTGTGCCCATTGTAGAGACCTTGCAGCGCAAGGCTCCTACGAGTTCTTAATTTTTAACTAATTTTCCAATTAATTCATTTCCTTCCTCATCCACACACTTAATAATATAAAGGCCGTTGGATAAATTGGAAATATCTATTTGAGCCGCAGGTGCATCTACATTCAAGCTTTGAATAAATCGCCCATTCATGCTGTACAAACTAATCTCCGCATTTAGATCAATGGTTTCTGTTTCAAACCAAGTATCTTGCCCCACTTTCTTTTTGGTATCGCTTGCTTGATGTACATAAAGCTGCACATAGTCACTCGCAGGATTAGGGTAAATAAATAATTGATCTTCATTAATCGCTGCTGCATCATAATCTAAGTCAATCGTATTATAAACCTCATTCGTCATGATTGGCTCGTTATAATCAAACTTGATAGACGCATCATTCTTAATTCGAGTGCCATCAGCCAAGTCTTTCTTAGGCGCAATTTTGAACTGAACAAAACCATGACTTTCTTTTTCATTCATCGTGCTATCAGGTAAGTTGATATCATTGAAAAACCACTTCAAAACTCTATCTTCTAATATCTCGAATTCATATTCATGGCTAGCGGCTCCGATTGCCAAAGTGCTCATGTCTAAATCATCAGGCAAAGTATCTACTATCGTAATAAAAGAAGCATAGTAATTACCCACATTCTGGAATCGAATACGATATGTCAAAGTATCAGTTGGCTGTATCCAATGTGCAGGACCGAATCCTTCTGGACTAACTAATATGTCATTCGGATCAAATGAACCCACTATTTTCTCTGAAGTCTGTGCCGTATTATTAGAAGTATCCACATCCGCTTCATCACTAGTAATCGTAGCGGTAAATGTTTTATCGCTACCAAGTACTGCCGCCAAGTCTACATAATCTAATAGGTTGATACTGCTACTTTCATTGACTGCCAAGTCACCTAAATTCCACTGATAAGTAAGCCCCGAAACACTATCCCAAGCCTTATCACTATCTACTAAGCTAATATCATTATCCAAAGTAAGTGTCAGTATCGTATTCGTAGCATCCACTACACCTTGGTTGGTATAACTTAGTACCATCCCATTTTCAAAACCTCTTCTTAAAGCAGTGACGCCTAAATCCACTTTTAAATCTGGAGCCTGCACAATGGCTTGATTCGCAAAATCATTATTAGGATAAGTTTGTCCAATACCACTAATATTCACACTATAAGCACCGCTTTGACAAGCATTCGTAAAATTGCTACCCATTTGTTGATTGACACTATAAGAACCAGGCTTTAAGTAGACTCTGTAAAATCCATTTTCATCCGTTAAAGCAAAAGCCGTTCCACCACTGATTTCGACCATCGTATTGGCAATGCCAATTTCGTCAGCATCTTGTGTGCAATTACCGTTCACATCATTATAGATCGTACCTGTTACTAAAGAACCATCCTCTTCTACGATCGTCATTTTTTGATTCGGTGAAACATTCGTTAATACTTGCTCATAGCCAGAAGGCCATTCAATACGAATTAAGTCTATATTCGTTGCGTCACCCAACCCGAAATGAGAAACTAAGCTATTTTGAGAACCAGCTCCACCACCTGTTTGACCAGATACTTCGTGTAGTTGAGTTACACTCTGTCCGTCTATAGTAGCAGTTAAATATATCTTCGTTCCTAAAGCACTTGCATTAGAGTTAGTACCTTGCAATACTAAATTGATATAGTTATTGCCATTTGAATTATTATTTTGGTAAAGGAAGTTTTCATCTCCACTATGATTAGCAATCGCTAAATCCAAATTACCATCATTATTAAAATCTGCTGAAGCTACTCCAAATGAATTACCATCTGGAATAATTAAAGGAGAAGTCGTAATTTTCGTAAAAGTACCATCCCCATCATTTAAGTATAAAAACTTAGCCCCATTCTGATCATTCGTAACAAATAAATCCAACCAACCATCATTATCAAAATCGCCCCAAGTAGAACCATGAGAATCACCCCCATCATTAGAAACAGGACTGTCAGCTACCAAGCTAAATCCACCACCATCATTTCTGTATAAGAAGTTATCTTCCCCACTGGCATTTGCCACAAATAAATCCAAGTCACCATCATTGTCATAATCGCCAAAGCTAGAACCTACAGATGCACCAGTATCACCCATTTCTTGCTTAGTAAAACTACCATCTCTATTGTTGTAATAGATAACATTACTACCATTACGAACAGGCACAAAAGCATCCATCCAACCATCATTATCAATATCCGCCCAAGTAGTACCAATGGCAGAAATAGCATCATTCACTATGATACCTGAAGTGATTTTCTCAAAACTACCGTCTCCAGTATTTCTATACAATTGATTAAACTGTGAGTCAAAATAATCAGAAACAAAGATGTCTACATAAGAATCATTATCATAATCCACAAAAGAAATACTATGAGAATAACCACTACCAACCACCAAGTTCGCATCGTTTACTTGACTCAAAGAGCCGCCATTATTTTGATAAAGGAAGTTATCACTTCCCACATTATTAGCCACCACTAAATCCAAATAACCATCATTGTCATAATCCCCCCAACTAGCTGCTAAAGAACTAGCTGCTCCACTAACACCACTGCCACTAAAAGTACCATTACCATTATTGATATAAAGCGTACTCGAACTCCCATCATAAGAAGGAATGAAAATATCATCCAACTGATCATTATTATAATCCACAAAAGTAATTCCCCAATTATCACCACTGCCTATTCCATCTATTTTGGTAAACAAAGGCACCTCAATACAATCAGAATCTTCATTATCAATCACACCATCCCCATCATTATCAATACCATCTCCACAATCCGTCTCAATCGGTGGATTAGACAAAATACAATTGATCCCATCATTATTACTAGTCACCTCCCCATAAGCCACAATCTTCAAATCGTAAGGCACATCATTTGCATCAAACTTCACCGCATAAATCTCCCCCGTTGCATTATTAGAAAAATAACTATTCCCATCTCTATCAGACCAAGCAGCCCCAAAGCCACCAGCCGCACCATCAAAATCAGCTACAACATCAATCGTCAAATTAGGCGGATCAATCTCTATCAACTGTAAATTACTACTCATCCCATAAAACTTATTCGTCTTTGGATTAAAAGTAATATCAGCCACCCCAGGAATATTCCCACTATGCAAGTTAGTCAAATTAGAAACCGTCATCGTCAAAGGAGTCGCATCAATATCAATCATCGTCAATTTGGGATTAGCCCCCGAATTATACGAAATCCAATTCCCACTCGTATCAATATCCGCTCTATAAGTCGCCGCATTCCAATTAGCCACTTCCCCTAAATCCGTCGCCGCACCCGTATTATTAATTCTAATCAAATGATTGCCACTCGCAATCCCATAGATATAACCATCCTCAACATTATAACCAGCCCCATTATAAGAGCCAATACCAGAAGGCCCCACATCCGTATAACTACTCGTCACTGGATCAAATATTTTCAGGACTCCAGATATCACCTGATACAAATTACTCGAACAAGGGAAGGCCAAATCACAAGCCTCAGAAGAAGAACAATCAGGATCAGCACAATCAATCAGCCCATCCTCATCATCATCAATGCCATTATCGCAAATCTCTGCAACAGGCGGAGTCGCCATTGTTTCCATAGTAAAAAAGGCAAAGCAAAAAATGCAAATCAGTAAAGTATAAATTGTTCTCATAAAGCTATCTATTAATTTAGGTTCCTATTGGTTTACGTAATTCTGAGCTATTCAGATACGATTCTAATGCCAAAATTCACGCCTCTTTTTAAATGCCATTAATTCAAAGCATTACAAAACACATTAAAAATAAACTATCTCACATTTGGAACCCAATTCCCAATTCTGGAAAGAACAAAGTACAGGCGAATAGCTATTCGCCCCAGCCAAAAAATATTCATCATTCATCATTACGCATTCATCATTATAATGGCGTGCCCATGCGCTCACAAAAGCGAGTGCGCAGCACGAGCCCATTCATCATTCATCATTACGCATTATGCATTCGCCGAAGGCGCAAGGTCGGGCTGTCCACTCTTATGGGGCTATGCCATTCCTATTCCGCTAAGGCATACTTGTCTTCCCCTTCGGGGCAAGCCTGCGTCTACCTAAGCTCCATAAGTCATGTCATATACGCCCCATACCGCTACCATCCCTCACGCAAAAAATGCTAGAACAGCTATTCTCGTTTTAACTTGCCACCAAGACCTGTCATCCCGAATGCCGTAGGCATACAGGGATCTATTACGACAAAACT
>JAHDDN010000136.1 GCA_020629335.1 Chitinophagales bacterium
AAAAAGCGGCCCCGATAGAAACGGTATGTGGCGTACATGGCAGTGCTTACGGAACTTAGGCAGACGCAGGCTTGCCACGCAGTGGAAGACAAGTATGCCTTAGTGGAGTAGTGCTGACATAGCCACATAAGAGTGGATAGCGGGATATAGCCGCCCAAATAATAAATCCATAATCAAAAAACGCCATGCTCATTCTTGGCTGAACATGGCGTTTTTTAATTCGCTAATACTGGTGTTTTTTTAATCTACCACTGTTACCAATTTATCCATTGGTTTTCTGACTTTTGCTAATTTTGCCAGCCAATCAGTTTCGGCATCTTTATAGCCTATTGCGAGCATCACACAACTTCTTAGGCCTTTTTCTCTTAGTCCTAAAATCTCATCTACATCATTTGGTGTGAAACCTTCCATAGGCGTGCTATCCAAGCCCTCTAAATTGGCTTGTGTCATGGCTGA
This sequence comes from Chitinophagales bacterium, assembly GCA_020629335.1. The sequence continues at coordinate 457 of JAHDDN010000136.1, forward strand.
CATTAAAGCGATATAGGCTTGTCGGGCGGCGTGTTGAAAATTCTTTTCTGGATCTGCTTTTGGCATCGATCCTAATAGTTGTTGTCTATATGCTTCCCAACCTTCATTTTTGAAGCCACGTACTTCATTGGTTAAATCAAACATATAGTTAATTCTATCCTCGGTATAAGTATCCCATGCTGCGAACACGAGTAGATGAGAACAGCCTGTTATTTGAGGTTGATTCCAAGCTACGGGACGAATCTTCTCTTTTATTTCTTTATTAGTGATCGAAATCACTTCAAATGGCTGTAATCCACTTGAAGTTGGACTCAAGCGAATCGCCTCTAAAATTCGATCAATTTTATCTTGAGATGCTACTTCACCAGTCATGGCTTTGCAAGCGTATCTATCTTTTAGTACTTTAATAAAGGTGTCATTAGACATAGTTGAAATTTTAATTTTATGTTATAGTATGGTGGTTCAATAGGATTGTGATTAGAACCAATAATTGGGCAGTTAAGATATGGACATCTGTTGACGTTTGCAAATCTTTTAAATGAATAGCTATAAATTAAGAAATATTAACTTTCGCTTTACATAATTTGGGATCGGTTCACATTTTAGTCTTTCATCCACAACCTTAGATCCAGATAATTAAAAACTCTTCTTTCTTTTGGATCTTTAACTAGCTCTTTTAGTTCTTTTTTGAAATTGCTAATTAATGCTTGCTTTTCTGATTTATTGTAGATATTGATCAGCTTTTTCAGAAAGCGGAATAATGCTTTCTCTGTCTTATAAATTGCTCTTCTTGCCTTCAAATATTTGGGAGTGGATAATAAAAGGGAATCTAATAAAGCGTGGTTTTTGAGTTCGTAATGAATCAATAGGTTTAAAATTCTGGAGAAGTAAAATATTTCTTTTACTACATCTTCTTTGGTTTCATTAAGGATAGAATTATTCCATTGAAGGGCTTGCTCATATTGCGCATTTTGAAATAGCAGATAGGCGGCTAAATAGTAAAAGGTGATGCGATGATGTTTCTCTATTTTTTTGCCATACTTATCTAAGCCTTCTTCAATTTCTGGAATCCACTCCATGGTTTTTTCAAAATCTTGTTGGCTGATACTCCAATTGATCAGCAATAAGTATCGTTGCCTAAAAACCCTGACTTCGATATTTTTGATAGATTTGAACTCAGGGCGTTTTACAGTATTACTTAAGCGATTGATTCCTTCTTCTAATACATCATATTTGCCTATCACGAGGCTATCAATTAGCATATTATTCAGGGTCGCTAAATAGTGTTCGGCATATATCTTTAAAAATCGAGGGTGAGCTTCTAATAAACTCAAAAACTCCTTATTGATTTCATATGCTTTTTCGACATTACCCAACATGAATTGGTAGCTGGCATTGGCCTGATAAAAATAAAGCTGACTTCTGAAGTTGGTGGCTAAAGAAAGTGTCTTAAACTGCGGTGATTGAATAATGTTTTCGATATGCTTTTGCTGTTCCTCATTTTGGACTTTTTGGAAGCGCTTCTGAAATTGAACGAGTTGTTGGACGATATACCAATATTCATTGGTGTTTTTTAATTGCGCTAAACAGTTTTCTTCTAGTTTAAAAATTTGATGTATGACCTCCTCCCCTTGTTTTTTGGGTCGTTTTTGGGAAAGTAATCTCTTTTCAATACTACAAAGCATAATTTGCATATCGAATAATTCGTATTCTTCGGCTATCTTCTGTCCTTTTCTCAACTCACTTAAGGCGGCCCGCAGCAGCCCTTTTTCAATCAATACATTTGCAGCAATGATCTTCTCATATACTTTATCCTCTAATTTCTTCTGACCAAAACGATTTAGGGATTGAAGTAGCAATTCATATAAATAGCGCTTATTAACTGCCAAGTGCTTGACAAAATTAGCTCCTTCATGGTCTTTGATTAGCTTATCTTCATCAAATTTCTTCTGAGCAAGTAGGGCATCCATGAGATGGATATAGTCTTTTTCCCCATCTCCTGCTTGTACTTTGATGTATCGCTTCTCTGATTTAGTGAGACTTTTTACTAAATCGTATAAAAAAGTGGAGGCTGTTTTCATGAATCGTATAATTGAATCCTAATTAAAGGTAGCAAAATTGCAATAAAAAACATAAAAACCATAAACAAATCGCCTCTTAGAAACCTTATTTATAAGAACATTTGTACTTGTATAACAAGCGATATAGCCCTAAATTTGAGCATAATTAAGAACGAAATCTTAAAAAACAACGAACTCATTTAAAGTTTTATATTGAAGCTGAAAATTAGCTATTTTTTCGTAGTTCAAGGCATTTTTGAGGTTCATAGCAGCGCTACGGGCCGAAAAAATAACGCAGAAATACGGAAAAATAGCCATTTTCTAAGCCAGTAGAAAAACTTTAAATGAGTTCAACTAATAAATTCTATCAAATCAAAATATTCTCACTATGAATTTTATCAAAATCGCACTTATTATTGCGCTAATTGTTTTAGCTCAAGCGCCTACCAATGCACAAGAATGGGTTTCTTTTCAAAGTCAGGCACAGATTAATGACTTAGTAGATACTGGAGACGAGTTGATCATGGCGACTGATGCTGGCTTGGTGGTTATGAATAAAACCACTTTTGAAAAAAGCTACTTCAATATAAATAATTCGAATCTTAGTAATAATCACATTCAAACCATCGATCAAGGGACAAATGGTGAAATATGGATTGGTACTTATGATGCTATTACTGCCCGATTTGATGGTTCTGATTTTGTAGATGCTGGTTTACCTGAAGGTGATTTTAATCCATTAGTAATTAAAGCTTATGATGTCAAAGTAGCACCTAATGGCGATTTGTGGTTTGGGACCTCTGCTGGTGTTTTTCATAAAGAGGGAACAGATTGGAATCAATATGCTGAAGAAGAATTAGGCGATGACTTCTTTGAGGTATGGGATATTGAGTTTGGAGATAATGATGAAGTTTTTGTTGGAGCATTCAATGTACATAAATTCTCAGATGGTGTTTGGTCCAATATTTCTGAAGACACTCCTTTTATCAGCTACCTAAGCGCTGAACTCTTTTTAAGTAGTACTGGAGAGCTTTATTATGCAGGTGATTTGGATGCAATTGGTCGATATAATGGTTTTACTTGGGAATTAATCAACCTACCAGAAATTGGCGGTCTTTTTAATGGGTCTCAGGTCGTCAAATTCTCAGAAGATACAGATGGATCAATCTATTTCAACACACAGTATAATGGCGTTTTTAAATTGATCGATAATGAGTGGATACAGGAAGAAAACGCTCAAACAACAGCTTATGAAGATCAAACTTCTTACCTATATATAGATGAAGAGAATAATCATTGGCTAAATAAGAACATCCACCTTTCAGTTAACAATAATGGCAATATTCAATCTACTTTAATTTCATCCACCACACTAGAATCAAACAGCCTCATCAATATCCATAAAGGAGAAAATGGCGCTATGTACTTCATGAATTATTCTAATGATAATGTGGCTGTTCTAGATACAGAAGGAATTTGGTCATTTCTTCCATTACCAAATACTTTTTCAGAATTCGAAGGGGCAGAGGATATGCTGGTAATCTCCGAAAATGATATATGGATAGGAACTAATCTTGGCTTACATCATTATGATGGCAACGAATGGAGCTTTAATGACTTTGGACCTTGTAGAAGTTTTGCGCTTGATTCACAAGGAATCATTTATGTCAGAACTAATAGCCTAATTTACATAATAGACAATGGTGCTGTAAGTGCTTATGATACCAGCAATTCTCCATTAAGTGGCACTTATGTTTCTGGTCATGGAATTGATGCTAATGACAACTTATGGATCGCTGAAGGCGATATTAATACCATCCATAAAGTATCTCCAGATGCTAATTGGACAACTTATACCGCCGATGATCATCCTGCGATTAATGTACCTGCTGGTGATTTCCATTTTGATATTAATGGCAATGTTTGGATTCCTGCTGACATAGTAGGTGCCATTAAATTTGATGGTACTAACTTTTCTAATCTGATTGCAGAAAACATAAGTGAAGTAGAAAATTACGATGTTCATTCTATCCAAAGTGATGCGGAAGGAAAGGTCTATTGCGCTCACCAATATGGAATAACTATAATACTCGATGATGAATTAGGAGAAAGCCTCATTGAATATGTACCTAATAGTTTTTCTTCTCATGAATCAACTATCGAGATGGATAACAATGGTAATTTATGGTGGGCCAGTAGCCGTTATGGGGTATTCCTTTATACATTGGGAATAATGACTTCTACTGAATCAGCAACTGAGACAGCTAATGACTTCACTATTTACCCTAATCCTGCGGTGGGTCATACTGTGATTGATTTTGCAATCGAAGAAGAAGCGAATGCTAATGTATTTGTTTACAATAATTTGGGACAATTAATCACTAATACTGAGATAGGACAATTGATGTCAGGGACTCATCAACACAGACTCGACTTGACTAATTTGCCAAAAGGCATCTATACGGTACAACTACAAATCAATGATATTACTTCCGTAAAAAGAATCATTATACAATAAAAGTTTTTTCATTTTCAACATTAGACTAAGATCCATAAACAAGTTATTAATGGTTCAGTTTATAAGTTTCTGACAGTTAAGTTGTAGGATTTTTGCGATTATACAAGGCATTTTTGAGGCCCATAGCAGGGCTACGAAACGAAAAAATAACGAAGTAGAATCGTAAAAAGACAAAACTTGGGCTGTCAAGGACTAATAAATTGAACCATTAAGTTTATGATTTTTTACACGTTCTTAACTTTACTACTAACGGCTTCGTTCATTCCTGAGCGAAGCCATTTTTTTAATTTTTGGGCGTGCCCCTTATGAGTAGCTTGTCGCAAGCTGGACGCTTGTGACAAGCTACCCATAAGGGTCGGGCTGTACGTTCTTATGCTGCTATGTGTCTGCTACTCCACTAAGCGCTGCTTGTCTTCCCTTCGGGCAAGCCTACGCATCGCTAAGTTCCGTAAGCAGCCCCATTTTACGCAGCATACCACTTCCATCCCTCACGCACTATCGTAGGTATGTTAGTTGTAAGATTAGTACCTTTTCTGCTTGTTTTAAATCGAAAATTTATTGTAGCAACATTACTTATTGACTTTTGTCAATGTAATAGAGATTTCTTTAGTAGAAATTTGCATTAATTACTTAAAATAATCAAAACTACTAAAATGAAATTAATCAATTTAATTATTTGCGGCTTATTTTTATTAGTATCAATACCAGGCCAAGCACAAGAGGAAGAAAATAAATGGGGTTTTGAAAAGAAACACTATTTAGGAACCCAAGCTTTTATGGTGATGACAGCGGTTTTAGACCCTTCTCCTGAGTTTTATCAATTGAACTATGGGTACCGATTTAGCTCCAAAGATGAACTATCAATCGAATTTATCACTTGGAGGTATTCTGGTCCACTTGGAAGACCATTAGGCCCAGATTATGAAAATCACGAGTCAGATTTTCCTGGTGATATTAAATCTAAAGGAATAGGATTGGCATATAAAAGATTGTTGTGGAAAGGCTTGTACACCCATTTACATTCTACTGCATTTCAACAAACTTATCGCAATACTGAAAATGAAAAGATTCAAAGAGGTTTCATGCTCTTTAATACACTTAGATTTGGCTACCATTTTAAAGTATGGAAAAATAAGTTTTTCCTCGCTCCTTCTATTGGTGCAACCTATTGGCCTATTAATACAAATGTACCAGATTCATTTCAATTGGAAGAAGATAAGTGGCCTAAGTACTTTTTGGGAGAATTAGGATTTCATGTTGGCTTTAACTTTTAGCCAGTTGTTTTCTAATTCTACTTAAGGTCTCCGGCTTTATACCAAGATAACTCGCTATTTGATATTGAGGAACCCGATTCATTAAGTTTGGTCTATCCTTCAATAATCGTAAATATCGTTCTTTAGGACTTGAAATGATGAATTTGGAGAGTTCCTCTTGTTGGGCTCCCATCATTTCTTCCATGCCTTCCCGGCAGAATTTTTCGAAGCGAGGATGTTTTTGGTATAAAGCCTTTTCTTTCTCTACACTCAATATAGTGACAAGGGTTTCTTCTGTGCATTCAAAATATTTGCTGGAAGGAATATTTTTAACTTGGCTATTAAAGTCGATAGCAGATTGATTTTCAGTATAGAAAGCTGTTGTCTTTTCTTCTCCGTCTACTAATTGATATTCTCGGACACAGCCCTTTATGATAAAGTAGGCATTATTAGCTATCATTCCTTCTTTCAAAAGCAAATGCCCCTTCTCATAAGTTTTGATGGGAAAGCTTTCTGCTATTGTTAACTTTTCTTCTTCTGTCAAGCTCGTAAGTTGCGACATAAATTGGACTAGTATATGTTCCATTTGTTGTTGTTGATTGACTTTTTTGCAAAGTTAAATATTGAAATTCTAATTTCTTACTTCCCACCTCTAAATTCATCAATTTTATACTCATTCCCTAGTTTAAGTAAATATAAATAACCTCCAGTAGCTCCAACAATTGGATCAGACTTACCTAATGATAAGTAAATTAGCGAGTCATTTTCAGACACATTAAAAACTCCTTGACCATTATTGGAAAGGTTTTCAGATAAATTATTTATAAAAGTATCATTTCTTAAGTTATCAGACCAAGATAGAATTGACTTATATCCTCTTTCTGTACATATTTTCAATAATTTACTTTTCTCTTTTGATTTAATTATTACAGACAATTCAGTTAAATTTTTACTTAACTCAGGTGTCAATTTATTACAACTACTAAGGCTTAAAAAAGCCAACAATAATATAGTAAAGAATTTTATCATTTTTTTTATATCATCTTATTTACAACACATCTTTGAAAGTCCTCGGACCAGTACTCTCAAAATGCCATTTTTTGATTGGTTTGGGTTCTTCTCCATACCAACTCTCTTCTCCTAATGCGGCATAATCAATGAACCAATCGTATTGAAAATCGCCCATTACTTCAAACTCAGCATGTATGCTAACATCAAACCAAAAGAGGGTTTCAAGGATTTTCTCAAACTTATCAAGCCATAAATCCCACTGATATTCTAATGTCTTATAACTTGCACCAAAAGTGATTATTTGATCTCTAAAAACACCTTGTTCGTTTGGTATCGAAAACATACTTTTATTGATCCAAGGAAATTCTTCATCCTTTTCAGTCAAATTATCTATCACTTTTGCATTCAGCCGATGCAATTTGTAATAGTCTTGCGTTTTCCAAGTGGCTCCATTTATTCTTCCATAAATGATTGTATGATGTGCCATTGTTTGAACTCATTTAAAGTTTTATAATGAAGCTGAAAATTAGCTATTTTTTCGTAGTTCAAGGCATTTTTGAGGTTCATAGCAGGGCTACGGATCGAAAAAATAACGAAGAAATACGGAAAAATAGCCATTTTCTAAGCCAGTAGGAAAACTTTAAATGAGTTCTTTATAAGTTTTTTACGAAATAATTCCCAACATACTCGACCCACTTTTCGGGATTATCTAATTGACAAAAATGTCCTAAGCCCTTCATAATAGTTAAGCTAGCATTGGGACAAACTTTCTCTTTCAAATGATGGGCCATCGATACTATCGCAACGGCATCATCCTCTCCCCAACAGAAATGAATGGGAACTTGAGTTTTACTTAGAGCAGGTAACCATCTCGATTTTTCAAATTGCTTTCTATCATTGAGATATTTGATGGTTAGGTAAACTTTTCTGTGCCCATCTTGTAACTGATTGCCTTCCCATAGCATTTTAATGGCTTCTTCAGACAAATTATCATTGCCGTGTGCACTTTTAATTTGGTGTTGGAATATGGCGTAGTTAACTATATTTTTGAACCATTGGCCATAGCTTGATAAGAGTATTTTTTGAGTGATTCTCAAGGAAGACATTTCCAATATCATACTTCCATTCGTAAAGCTAATACTTTGTAAACCCTCGGAAAAGAAGCTGGGTACCAGACCATTTTCATGTCGAGCAAGGATTTCAGTAGCTACGCTATCTCCCATATCATGAGCGAGTAAATGACCGCCTTTAATTCCAAAATGCTTCCAGACTTCAAAGGCGGTGTCTGCTTGTTCTAATAAAGAGTAGGAATATTCTTCGGTGGGCTTATCGCTCAATCCATAACCGATCATATCAAATAAGATAATGCAATCGAATATTTGCATCATACCTGCTAAGATTGCATGATATGAATAAGAAGATTCTGGGAAGCCATGTAAGAGCAATAGTGTTTTTTGAACGGATGCGTCTGTTGCTCCAACTTGTTTTACGAAGAGTCGATGGCCCAATGGGCCATATTGAATATATTCACCACTAGCTTCCCAGGCTTTGAGTTTTGGAGACATTACTATTTTAGCATTAGATTTGATGTAACAATTTAAAAAAAGAAAACATCTTATCCAACCCCTATTTCATTTGTTAACAAAAGTGAAAGGGATTATGCTAATTTTTTATCTAATTACTGAATTATTCAGTCTCTAATTTAATTATTGACTTGTGTAATTTCAGCTTCTCCTATAACAATTCCTTTATGTAATTGGGGGTTACCTGCATAATTAACAGTGGCCTCACCATAAGCTGTATGAGCTATAAATCAATAAAACAGATAAGGAAGCAAAGTAGATCAGGCCCCAAATATTGTAGAATCAAATGAAACATACGCCGCTAAACATCGTATATAACTCATAGAAGATGATCCCTTTTTAAGTACTGGAGATTTTCCATTTTTTTATCACACGCAATCACTTTATTTATAACTTATTAGGTATGATTTTTGCAAATTTAGAGAAAATGAAACCAATATTATTTTTCTTGGATGATGATTATCCTACCAATGTTTACAATGAAATCATTGTGAGAAAATTAGTGGAGGTGGGTTCATTTAAAATTTTTAATGACTCTTTAAATGCCTTAAAGAGCATTAAAGCAATAGAAAGAAAGCCCAATATTATTTTTTTGGATATTAATATGCCCAAAATGAATGGATGGGAATTTGTTGAAGAAATTGAAAAGTCTCCAAGTGATTTTCTAACTCCTCCCTATTGCATTGTCATGCTAACTACTTCTTTGAGCAGCCATGATGTTGAAAAAGGAAAAAAATCTCCTTTAGTAAAAACATTACTGGAAAAACCATTGACAAAAGAAAAAATATTAGATGTAATCAATAGCGATTAATAAGGGATGCTTTTATGATGCAATATCTAAACAGATTTACTGATTTTTTTCTCAAAGATAAGGAGCATCTTTCAGCAGCAGATCTTTATAAGTCAAAAACCTTAATATTGATTACTAGTTGGACATGGTCATTAGGTGTCTTCCTAGCTTTTTTGCAAAACTTTGGCTACTTTACTGGTGAAGCCGTTTTAGCCCTTGCCGTTTTTTCCGCTCTTTTTTTATTAATTCTAAAATATACTGGCAATATTGCGGTCATTGGAATTTTAATCGCTATTGCTGGAACTCTTATTATTTGTTACAATATAAATGCAACAGGATATATCTATTCCTATAATCACAAGTGGTTTATCCTTATTTTATTAGTCGTAAATTTTTATTCCAATCGATTTACTTTTTCTTATCTCGTTCTGATATATATCTTACAATGCTATTTTTATTTTGTGACACCCGACATACTTCAAACAATCGGATCAAAGGAAGAACATTTTATAGATAATTTGGTGTATTTTGTTCTCCCTTATTTAATTTTACTAATTTTTAGAAGAATGCAAGCTATTCAAACTTCCAAAATAGATGATCAAAACACCCTACTTCTAAATCAACAAAAAGAATTAGTCAATAAAAATCAACTCCTGGAAAACAGATCTGAATTATTACTCAATAGTAATCAAGAATTAGAACGATTTGCCTACATTGCTTCTCACGATTTAAAAACACCACTAAATAATATTATCAGCTTTTCCCTATTATTAGAAGAAGAACTTAAAGACTTTGATAATGAAAATGCTCAACAGTATTTTCAATTTATTAAAGACGGAAGTAGCAAAATGAATAATCTTATAGTTGATGTTTTAGAGTACTCCAAAATGTCTTCCAAAGAAACCAAAAAAGTAGAGATTAATCTTAAAGAATTAATCGAATCAATCATGACTGACATCTCCGAATACATTAATCACAGAAAAGCTACTATCACTATCCATAATGAGCTTGGAGTCATTCATTCTAATACCGCACAAATGTATTTGTTGTTCAAAAACCTAATCGAAAACGGCATTAAATATAATCAATCAACTCATCCCAAAATTGAGATTTCAAGCACACAAGAAAAAGAACAAGTCATATTTGAAATTAAAGATAACGGAATTGGGATTGATCCTAAATACCATAAAAATATATTCCAAATGTTTACTCGTCTTCACACTAATCGTGAATATGATGGAACGGGACTGGGCTTAGCATTATGTAAAAAAATAGTCAATGGCCTAAATGGAAAAATTGAACTTGTCAGCGAATCTGGAGAAGGCTCCAAGTTTATAATCAGCCTTCCTAATAAGCACTTTATTACTTAATTGGGCGCATCCCTTTCTAATATTTTCATGCGAGGGCGGACACATAGGTCCGCCCCTACTGGCGCATGAAAATATTAGAAAGGGTCGGGCTATCCGCTCTTATGTGGCAAAAGATAGTAATGAGTATTGGGTAATGAGTATTTAGACAAATTGTACTCACTACTTTATACCCACTACTCAATACTAAAAAAGCCACATACCGCTTCTATCCCTTGCGCATATTGGTATTGGGTCAATCTATACTCATACAAGGGCTAACTCATTCATCAAAGAATACCTCCTTTCCTCTAAACTCGCCTCCTTAAAATATTTTCTTGGATTCCCACACATATAACAAGAGCAGGGAGTCGGTGTATTGATTACTGAATGTGGGATCTCCACATTCAGTGTATCATTATAAGCATTATTATAGCTCCAATAATGCTTTCTTTTTTGCAGCAATCGGTCTCTATGGTGCCTTCTTAAAGCTCGTTTCAGATTTTTCATTAATTAGTAGTCATTAGTGGTTCAATTTATTAGTCCTTGACAGCCCAAGTTTTGTCTTTTTACAATTCTACTTCGTTATTTTTTCGTTCCGTAGCCCTGCTATGGGCCTCAAAAATGCCTTGTATAATCGCAAAAATACTACAACTTAAAGTCAGAAACTTATAAACTGAACCATTAGGATTTTTCATAAAAAAAACAATTTCCAATTACCAATCAACAAATATACATAATTCGCGTGAGGGATGGAAGTGGTATGTGGCGTCCATGCAGCGACCTACGGCGCTTAGTGATGCGATGGCTGGCTTTAGCAGACAAGCA
>JAHDDN010000137.1 GCA_020629335.1 Chitinophagales bacterium
GCAACTTTATTGGCTTAAATGTCAACTTTAGTATGGGCTTTGTGTTACAAAAGCCTAAGGAATACTAAAACAATAAATTGCCGTTTTCTACTGGTAAAAATAAACAATCATTTCGTTACAAAAGCCTCACGTAGCGATGCTATGCTTCGTTTTTGTGCCTTATGCTTGTTTATTTTTCCTGTGTATAAAAGGGGCAATTTATTATTTCAATATTCCTAAGAAGAAAAAATAAGAATGATTATGAGACACCTATTATTAAGTATCGTATTGATGGCATTGATTAATATGCCTATACAAGCACAAGAATATGTTGAATTATTATATAACTGGTCTGATAGCTTAATGATTCCTTCAGATGCTTATGCGAATCCTTATAATGAAGTTTGGGGATTTGTAGTTAATGATCGGGAGTTTGGTGTATTAGGTTCCACAGCAGGTACTCATTTTTTTGATGTAACTGATGTCGATAATATTACTGAAGTCGCTTTTGTAGAAGGTAAGCATATCGGTGGGGACATTATTCATCGGGATTATCACGATTATTCAGGTTATTTATACGCAGTTTCTGACGAAGGTTATAGTAGTTTGCAAATTATTGATATTAGCAATTTGCCAGAGTCTGTTGATGTGGTTTATGATTCTGATTCTTTGATTATTCGTTCTCATAATATTTTTATTGACACTACTCATGCTAAAATGTATTCTTGTAATACAGAAAATGGGGAAGAGGTTTATAGTGATTTAGATGTTTTCAGTTTAGCAGATCCAGTTAATCCACAATTTATTGGTAAGCATGAAGGTTCTGGTAGTATACACGATATATATGTCAGAGACAATATTGCTTATATGAATGCAGGTACTGTGGAGGGCTTAATTGTAGCAGACTTTACTGAAAATAACAATGGGCAAATAATTGGCACCTTAACAGATTATACTGCTTGGGGATTTGGTTATAATCATTCAGGATGGTTATCAGAAGATGGTAATATCTATGCTTTTGCAGATGAGACACATGGTATGGAAGTCAAAATTTGCGATGTGTCAGATGTTACGGATATGAAAATCCTATCTGTTATAGGGCCAGACACGAATGAAAATGCGATTCCTCATAATTTGATGATCAGAGAAAATTATCTTTATGTATCCTACTATTATGATGGGCTACAAATTTTTGATATTTCAGATCCTGCTAATCCAGTGAAGGCGTCGGAATTTGATACTTTTGAAGGAGGTTCTTATCAATCTTATGAGGGCGCATGGGGTGTTTATAGCTTCTTACCTTCAGGAAATGTATTGGTTTCAGATATGCAATCGGGCTTCTTTGTATTTGATGTAGGTTATACTCCACAAGAACCGACTAATCCTTCTAGCATAGAAGATCATTTAGCGGTTTCTCCATTCTCTTTTAATACCTTGGTTAATGAGCAATTAAAAATTAAAACTCAATTTGACCGAGCACAATCTATCAACTTAGAAATATTTGATATGAAAGGCGGTTTATTACTTTCACAAGATTTAGACTTTAGTGCTGGCGAACGCATTCAAATATTAGATGTAGTAGGACTACAGTCAGGTAATTTTTATCTGGTTAAAGCGAGTGCTGATTCAGAAGTATTTACTGGGAAGTTTTATAAAAAGTAATAAATCAGTTCAATAAAATGTCGTAATTTGCGCTTATAATAGAAAAGGAAAGTTTCTCTATAAGTGTAAAATGAGCTATTTGATGATGAGTTGGAAGTGCTTTATTGTTTTTTGTTGGAGTGGAGTTTTGTTATTCCTTGGGTCATTTAATGCCCAAGCACAACTCCTAAAAAAAGACACGATAGATCGAAAAGCTCGTTATCAAGTCATTCAATTAACTTATGATATAGAGCACCCAACTTATGAGCTAAGAGACACTGCCTTAGTCAATTTTCAGCGTTATAGACCGACAGAAGAAAGGCTTTTTGAGTATGCTCATTTAGGGAATTTAGGACAAGCCCATCAGCCATTAGTTTTTGAGTATAATAGAAGTGTCGGCTTTGATATTGGTTTTCATAATTATGACCTTTACTTCTTTGATAAGCATCAAGTGCCTTACTTTAAAACCTTGGCCCCGCTTACAGAAATAGGCTATTTATTAGGCTCACAAGAAGAGCAGAAAATTAATTTTACCCACGCCCAGCAATTCATCCGAGGAATTAACTCTTGCATAGATTATCAACGAGTCACCTCCAAGGGGATTTATGAAAACTCAAAAGGAGGTGTTCATGCTTTTGCCTTCACGAATTGGTATCAATCCAAGAACAAGAAATATAATGTCTACGCCAGTATGGTGTGGAACAAAGCCACTCCTAAGCTCAATGGAGGTATGACTAGTGCCTTCAATGAATCACAATCAAGTATATTACGTCGAATTGCAAATGTGAACTTGCCTGATGCAGAGTCCAGCTTTAGAGATATGAGCTATTTCATTCGACAGTCTTGGGATTTGGGCCGTAATCGAGAAATCGCTATTAATGATTCGGTATCCAAAACGGTATTTGAAGCCAATTGGCGTTTGGCGCATAGCATCCGTAGAAGCGTAGCTTATCATCAGTATACTGACAATCAACAGAAAGGAATAGATAATTTCTATCCCATCACTAATTACAATAGTAGCGGAGCTTTAGATACCACTTCTTATACCCATTATGAAAATATAGCCTCTCTCCAATATCTCCGATTTAAAGACATTCCATTACTCAATAATGGTTGGATGATCGGAAGACTTCATCACCATTATTTGAGTCAAACAGATAGCCTATTCAACTTTATCTCCAATAGTGATACGACCTATACGGATACTACAGGACAAAAATATAATTACCAAAGTTTTCAAGTTTCGGGTGATTTACAAAATGAAGATAGTTTTGAAAATAAGCTTCATTATCACGTCCATGCAGCTTATGGCTTAACGGGTTATTTGCAAAACAACTTTGAGCTCAATACAAAACTTCGATTTACACCCAATCCAGCCATTGGCTATTTTCAAGCCTATGTATCCCTACAAAATCTTAGCCCTACGCTGATGCAAACACATTGGAAGAGTAGCCATATAGAATGGGATAATGATTTCCAAAATACCACCTCTTTACAGTGGCAGTTGAAATACTTTTTCCCGAAACTAAATCTTGAACTAGCTTATAATAGTTACGCCTTGGGCAAGCATATTGTCTATGGCGAAAATGCGATTCCAATTCAATTAGATGAAACGGTTCTCATTCAGCAATTGAAAGCTTCTTTTGGCTACCGTTTGGGTAAATTTCATTTCCAGCATGCAGCAGCAGTGCAGTACAAAAATTCAGATTATATTCGGATTCCTGCTTTTTACACTCGTCATAATGTTTACTTTCAGGATAATATCTTCAGTGATGCCATGCGTCTACAAGCAGGTATTGATATTAGTTATACCACTGATTATGATCCTTATCAATTCATGCCTTCCAATAGCCAATTTTATGCAGGAGGAGATGAGGTCTTGAACTTCCTTCCAATAGCCGATCTTTATGTCAATATGAAGATTGGCCAAGTCAGGATCTTTACCAAAGCAGAATACATCAACCAAGGAATCGGTCAGTCGGTCTACTATCACATCGCTGACTACCCAATGCCCGATACAGCACTAAAAGTCGGCTTCAATTGGCAGTTTTATGATTAGAATAAGTTGATGGTTGATAGCCCATAGTCTATCGTTTTTAAGTAATGTATCCTAATGTAAGCAGTAATTAACTTTAGCTACTATAAACCCAACTACCTTAAGAGATACTTTTGCACATTTGCTTACAATAAAAAATTAGGCATTTTGGCCTAAAAAGTGTAATTTTGGGTATAAATTTTAATCAAAAAGGGCCTTTCTTTGTTGATGATAGTGAAGATTAGTCCAAATAAAAACCAAAAATTCCAATGGCACAGATTGACGAATTACAAAAAGAAGTATTGAAAGGAGGAGAATTCTTAGTCAAAGAATCTCGCCCAGAAGACGTATTCATTCCAGAAGAACTCACCGAAGAACAACGCATGTTTGGCGAAACAACCAGAAGTTTCGTTCAGACTGAAATAATGCCAGTATTAGATAGAATTGAAAAATTAGAAGAAGGCTTAACACCCAGCTTATTAGAAAAAGCAGGTGAATTAGGCTTATTAGGCGCAGGCTTACCAGAGCAATATGGCGGAATGGGGCTTGATAGCAATAGCGATAGCTACATACATGAAGAGATTGGGAAAGCTCCTTCTTTTAGTGTATCGGTAGCAGCTCACTGCGGTATAGGTACACTTCCAGTATTATATTATGGTACGGATAAACAAAAAGAAGAATTATTACCGAAGTTAGCCTCAGGCGAACTAAAAGCTTCTTATTGCTTGACAGAACCTGGTTCTGGTTCAGATGCCTTAGCAGCTAAAACAAAAGCGGTATTAAGTGAAGATGGCAAACACTACATCATCACTGGTCAAAAAATGTGGATTACCAATGCTGGTTTCGCAGACTTATTTACGGTATTTGCGAAAGTAGATGGAGACAAATTCACTGGCTTCCTGGTAGACGCTAATTCTGAAAATATTAGCTTAGGAGCAGAGGAGGATAAAATGGGTATCAAAGGTTCTTCTACTCGCCAAGTCTTTTTTGAAGGCGTAAAAGTGCCAGTAGAAAATGTATTAGGAGAGATCGGACAAGGACACAAAATAGCCTTCAATGTCTTAAATATCGGTCGTTACAAATTATGTGTAATGGCAGTTGGTGGAGCTAAAGCAATGACTAGCGAATCTATTAAGTATGCCAATGAAAGAAGTCAGTTTAAAGTGCCGATTGCGTCATTTGGAGCCATTCAGCACAAGATTGCTCAGCAGGCAATATTGACTTATGCAGCCGAGTCAGGTACCTACAGAACCTCTCAGTTAATCCAACAAAAAATAGACAACTTAGTAGCGGATGGCATGGATCCAATCGAGGCTAAAATGAAATCAGCAGAAGAATATTCTATTGAGTGTGCGATGCTAAAAGTTTTTGGTTCAGAGACATTAGATTATGTTGTAGACGAAGCCGTACAGATACATGGAGGAATGGGTTTCTCTGAAGAAACAATGGCAGCTAAGGCTTATCGTGATGCAAGAATCAACCGTATCTTTGAAGGAACGAATGAAATCAATCGTTTACTTTCTGTAGGCATGTTGATGAAGAAAGCGATGAAAGGTCAAGTAGACATTATGAGTCCAGCCATGGCCGTTCAAAAAGAATTAATGGCCATCCCTAACTTCGGCGAAGAAGACAGCAGTGATATTTTTGCAGCAGACAAAAAAGCGATTCAGAATGCCAAGAAAGTATTCTTGATGGCCGCAGGCGGAGCCGCTCAAAAGTATATGGCTAAGTTAGAAGAACAGCAAGAAGTAATGATGTATTCAGCAGATATTTTGATGAATATCTTCATGGCAGAATCAGCCTTATTGAGAGCCGAAAAAATTCATCAAATGAAAGGCGAGGAAGCAGCGTCTATTTATATGGATATGACTAAAGTATTCATCTCAGACATGATGGCCAACATCAATGGCTGGGCAAAGAATGCCATTAATCATTACGCAGAAGGAGATGAGCTACGCATGATGCACATGGGCGTAAAGCGTTTCACAAAATACGCACCTTACAATACCATTGCAGCCAGAAGAAGAATAGCCGCTCACTTAATTGAAGCCAACGAATATAATCTTTAATACTTAATTTTACCTCTACATAAACAAACTCCCAAGCCCGTTAAGCGAAAGTTTAACGGGCTTTTTTTAATGATGAATGATGAATGATGAATGATGAATGATGAATCTTTATTCTTTTCTGTCGCAAGCGTTTCGCTTGTGATTCTTCAAAGCTGAACTATCATCAAGAGGGCTGACACATAGGTCAGCCCCTACAGATTCTTCCCGTATTTACAGATTATTATCGGTATAAGCCACAATCTTTCGAATAGCAATAAAAAATTCATCGTTCATCATTTATAGTTCATAGTTATTTTTGGGGCTTCCCCTTTCTAATTTTGCATTCGACTGTAGGGGCGCTACCTATGTGTGTGCCCACGAATGCAAAATTAGAAAGGGTCGGGCTGTCCGCTCTTATGTGCCTATGCTGCTCCTATTTCGCTAAGGCATACTTGTCTGCCTTTCAGGCCAGCCTGCGTTTGCCTAAGCTCCATAAGTCGCATCATATACGGCCCATACCGCTACCATCCCTAAGCCAGGTTTTTAACTGATTAACTTTGGAACTGAATAACTGATAAACTGGATTAGATGAATGCCTTTTTCTGTCGCAAGGGGCTTGCTTGGGACTTCTTGCTTTTGCTGATTTTTCAGATTCTGAGCGCTTTATCTTTCGGAATGCAATACAAATCCCTTCATTAATTATTAAAAAAACTGTTATACCTAGTGCGTCAGCGCACAGGTATCTATGACCTAAACTTGATTGACCGAATTCATTGTGACCTAACTAGGTAAATGCATTTTAGAATTGTCATAAAAATTCATTGCTATTTATTCACTATTATTTTACATTTACAATAATTAATGAAATATTATTTACTATATTTGACCTTGTGGAATACAAAATAGGAGAAGTTGATTGTTTATAAGGGGCTTACTACATATCCAAAGATTCAAGTCCAACTATCAAATAGATACAATACAGCAAATAAATGAATCAGGAATTAAAATATAGCCTAGAGAAACTAGAAATGCTCGGGAATCCTAATTCTGGGTTAGTTCCTGTCCACGAAATTGATTCAAACCAGAATTTACGGCCTGAAGAATTTATTGCATTAGAAAATGCAAAAAAATACAAAGCCCAGTATGTGTATTTTAGGAGGTTCGAAAATCGACCATCAGTACCGCAGGTTTATCTCTATGATTATACGAACCAGTATGATATAGATAAAAGTGAACTGACTTATTTACACAAACAACTTTATAGTTCAGGTTCTGTACCAATGTTTTTTATTTTTACCAAACAAGATGTTCGGATTTTTAATTGTTTTGAGCGACCAGCCAAAGGTAGAGAACTTAAATATACTCCTCTTAAAACTATAAAACTTGCTTCAAATTTATCGGAAACGATTGATGATGAAATCCAAGAAGAGTTCAAAGCCTTTTCAGGAAAGTCATTTGACAATGGTACATTTTGGGAGAATTCTAAATACAGTAATAAGTTTAAGTTTAGTAATAGTGCTTATGAAAAATTATTGATAGAACTCAAACAAGCATTAAAAGATATAATTTACCAAGAAATTTTACCTGCTAATTTTGCTCGCAAAATAATGGTTATTTCCATCCTTATTAAATATTTAGAGGAACGTGAAGATGAACAAGGGAATAAAGTATTTCCGATCAACTTCTTTTCTCATTTTTCAGAAGGTGCTACAAAATTTACTGATATTTTATATAAAAAAGGGGGTTATCTGGAATTACTAGATTATCTTGCTAAGCACTTTAATGGTGGGATTTTTCAACTTGAAGATGGTGAGAGAAAATTTCTTGCTAATCGAGATTTATCAAGATTTGGTCAATTTTTAGATGGAGAGATAGATGGGACTCAATTTGTATTTTGGAGACTTTACTCATTCAATGATTTACCAGTTGAATTAATCAGTAATATATATGAAGAGTTTCTAGGAAAAGAACCAGGAGTTGTATATACACCTCCTTATTTGGTTAATTTTTTGCTTGATGAAGCAATGCCATTAAGTAGCGATGAAACCAATTTTAAAATACTCGATCCCGCCTGCGGTTCAGGAGTTTTTCTTGTTGGTGCATATCGTAGATTGATTTACAGATGGAGGAAAAAAAATAACTGGAAATATCCCGATTTAAAAATTTTAAAGAAGTTGCTCCGAGAAAACATTTATGGTGTAGAGCTGAAAAAAGAAGCAGTTGATTTAACTATTTTTAGTTTGAGTTTGGCTTTATGCGATGAGTTAACTCCTTTACAAATCTGGAAACATCTTCAATTTGACGATCTTTATAAAGAGAATATTCTTCATGATGACTTTTTTAGCGTCATTTCTGATAAAAAATTTCAACAACAATTTGATTTGATAATTGGAAATCCACCTTTTGAAGCTAAGTTAACAGAAGCAGCTAAAAGGTTAGAAGTAATCAAAGGCAAAAAAAGAACAATAACAGTTTTATCTGAAGATAATGAAGAGAAGGATTTATTTATAAAGCTTCCTGATAACCAAATCGCTTTGCTTTTCCTTGAGCAATCAATTGAGCTTTGTAAAAAAGACAAAGGGCTTGTATGCCTTATTCAACCATCTGGACCTTTGCTTTACAATAATTCATCTTTTCAATTCAGGCAAGTATTACTGAAAAAATATAATATTCCTCAAATAATAGACTTTACACATCTTAGTAGGGTTCTTTTTGGTAGAAATGGAGATGTAGCAACAGCTGCTATTTTTGTTAAGAATGAAACTTCTAAACGAAAGGGATTACTTCATGTAACTGCTCGACGGACGAAACCACATAAGGAAAAACTATATTTTGAACTTGATACTTATGACTTTCATTATGTCCCATTTCGTTTAGCTATTAGTGATCCATTAATTTGGAAATCCAACTTTTTAGGGGGTAGTAGATATCATCAATTAGTGAATAGGTTAAAGTCTTTTCCTACACTACAAGATTATTTGAGTTCAAAAGAAGAAGATGGTTGGGTAGTAAGTGAAGGTTTTACTGCAGCAACTCAAAATGATAATGCTAAACTCCAAGAACTTTCAAGGGCTAACCAAGAGTCAGAACTAATAGAATTTAAAAATAAATTAGAGGCTCCTTTTTTAATGAATAAAAACTTTCTTCCAACTCAAGCTTTAACTGTTAAAGGAATAAATAAAGATCAGATTCAAGATTCATTACCTACTAAATACTTTCATAGTAAAGGGAAACCTCAAATATATCTTGCCCCTCATGTTTTGATAAAAGAGTTAATTACAGAGGGGGGGATACCTATTGCATTAAGTATGGAAGATTTAGCATTTCAAAGAAGAATCATAGGTATACATGCACCTTTTGAAGATGTAAATTTACTTAAAGATATTGTAGATAGGTTTTCAAATAGTAAACTGTATTCATTTTACATTGCGTTGACGAGTGGCCAGTACTTAATTAATAAATCATCAGCTATTTATAAACAAGATATAGATCAACTTCCATTTCCGATTGATAAAAATGAATTACTAATCTCTTTAGAAGAAGAAATTTTATTGGAAGATTTTAACAATTATTTACTAGAATTTAGGCGTAAAGGAGAAAATTCTAAAATTGTCTCACAAAATGCATCTTGTCAGCATTTAACAGAATTCGGAGAAACATTTTGTAAAGTACTACAATCTGTTTTTAAATCAATAAAGCCTTTTCAGTATTTTGAAACTGATTCTTATATATGTTTTCCATTCTACTTTGGAAAAAGACCAGATATTGATTTTAGTGACTCTGAACAAGCTGAACAGTACATAGAAAGGCTTGTTCAAAAAAACTCAGGAGTAAGCTTAAGATTGACTCGAATTGTTAGAATATATGAGGGGAATATTATTTACTTGATTAAACCGAAAAAGCTTCGCTATTGGTTAAAATCGATTGCTCTTCGTGATGCAGATGAGACTTTTTCAGACTTAAGAAAACAAGGATTTTAATGCTATCAGATGCTTCTCGAAATATCAGTAGTGGTCAGCTAACTAGTGGGATTGAATTAGATTCATCAATTAAATCAGTTATTGAATTTATTGAAGTCTATTTTACAGAATTTTCACAAAAGGTAAAAGGAGAAATAACGACTAGTGAAAAATCGTTAACTGATAGGGTTTGTAAATATTTCAATCGTAATGCTGGAAAATATCCATTTTATTTTCAGCACGAAAATGTAGAGGATCATACTACTGGTAAAAGTCCTCAAATTGATATTGCTACACTTTCGAGAAGTGAACAAATAATAATTGGTGATAGAAGCTACAATGAGTTTGATCCTTTTTTTGCAATAGAAGCAAAACGACTTCCAACTCCAGGACATAAACGTGAAAAAGAATATGTAGTTGGTCATGAGAGGCAATGCGGTGGAATTGAACGATTTAAAAAAGAAATTCATGGTAAGAACTTGAAATTTGCAGCCATCATTGGGTATATCCAAGAGAAAAACGGAAACCATTGGTTTCTAAAAATCAATGAATGGATTGGAGAACTAATAACTTCTAATCCTGCCTTCTGGAAAAAGGATGATAGACTAATTAAACAGAATACAAAACCGAAAGGTTTAGATAAATTTATCTCAAAAAACTTTAAATCTGATGATAATGGACAAGAAGAATTTATAAATTTATTTCATTTTTGGATCAGTTTAGTTGATGAAAAAAAATCAGCCTAATTCTTTCTTATAGACTTACATATTCAGGAATCCGTTGGCTATGAAACTCATTTACATCATGAAGAATTTAGAAAATATCAAAGGAATAGATCAACTGCCCAAATTCTTAACAGAGGATTGGATAGAACAAGCAATGAATAAATTAGATAAAAGTCAGATGACTCCAAAACAAAGAATGCATTATGAAATGATGATGGCTAAAAATGCATCTATTATTGAAATGTTAAAAGAGGAAGAACGCCTACAAATTGCTAAAGAAACAGCCAAAGAAATGGCTAAGAAAATGAAAGCAAAAGGAATGTCAAATTCTGAAATTCAAGAATTGACAGGTCTAAGTATCGAGGAAATTGAAAATCTTTAGAAGCCCTCAATTTCTTAATTTATCACCATTCAATTGTAGATGATTAATCCAGCTAATTTGAAATAATAACGCGGTCCTGATAGTAGTGGGTGGCATTCATGCAACTACTTAGGTAGAGACGCATTGCAATGCGTCTCTACTTGCTATGTTAACTAATTTTTATTGCCGTAACTCTACTATTGAATTTTCAAATAAAAGCTTTCATCTGAGTTACCATTTTTGGTACTATAAAGAACCCTAACTTCTACTACTTCATCTAATTCATAATCTGTGTCGTTAAGGTCGATATTCAATTCACTATTTTGTGAATAAACCTCCCCAAAGGTTTCGCTTTTTAGAGAGATTTCACTGGACCCAGAAATATTATCTGAATCAATAAAATACTGTGGGTTAGTTCCAGCTTGTGCCTGGATGCTTACTTTGGCAAAGTAGGCAGTATTTATTGAGACAGCTATAGTGTCATTATTGATAGAGTTATCATTATTATCATAAAACTCCACATAATAATTCAATTCTTCTTTAGAACAACTGGTTAAATTGACACTTAAAGCAATTAATAAGACTCCGAATAAGAATTTAATATTTTTCATTTTTTGTAATTTATTATTATGAGTTGTCTTAAAGATGCTTTTGGGAAGCACTTACCCCTATTTTGTTTTGAAAATTAGGCATATTAATTACGGCACTACCTATTAAGCGGCCTTGATAGCTTGTCTGCTAAAGCCAGCCATCGCATCACTAAGCGCCGTAAGTCGCATCATATACGGCCCATACCGCTACCATCCCTAAGCCGAAACTAGTGATGAGTATAAAAAAATGCTTCACGCTAAAAAAATCTCTCATGCTGAGCACCAGCGGAAGAATCTATCCGAGCAAGAAACAGCAGGAATACGAAAAAGCAAGGCGTCAGCCGCCACTTTCTTCGTCCTAGGAGAAGAGTCTTGCCAAATGCTAAAAATACTATATGCACATCACTACACGTTAGTAAACCCTTCTGTCGCAAGTGGATAAAACGGCCCAAGTTGTGCCAGTGATTTCGGCCCAAGTTGTGCCAGTGA
>JAHDDN010000138.1 GCA_020629335.1 Chitinophagales bacterium
GATGCGATGGCTGGCCCGAAGGGCAGACAAGCAGCACTTAGCGGAGTAGCTGACGCATAGCCACATAAGAGCGGATAGCCCGACGGCTGCGCCTTTTAATTACGAATAAAAAATTACGAATTACGGATTAATTTTGATTGAGCTGCGCACTTGCCTTTTGAGCGCAGCAGTAAGCCCCATATTAAAACAAAGGATAATGAATTAAGGATATTTTCGTTTCTGTTTTTTTTCATTTAGAAAGACAGCTATTTTGTCCAATAAAAATCATTATAACAAAGTCATTTTCGAGTTGAAATGCTTATCTTTCAGTAATTAAATAGGGAGTTATGGAAGCATCATTATTATTTGATTTGATTAAATCTTTAGATAGGACTGAAAAAAGGAGCTTGAAGCTTTATTTAAGCAAATATGAAACAACAAGGGATAATAAGAGTTTGATATTATTAGATGCAATTAATCAGATGGATTATTTTGATAAAGAAGAATTACTTTTGAGATTAAAGAATACGAAGCTAATTGATCGTCTTGCTGTTGAAATGGCTCGTTTATTACAAGTTATTTTACGTTTTCTTTCAGAATTTAGTAAGGGGGCTATTTCTACTCAGCTTTATTCTATGTTAAAAGAGGTGGAGGTACTAGTAGAAAAAAATCAATTAGGTTTGGCCTTCAAGATTATAGATAAAGGAATTGGATTATCAGCGTCTAATAATGAATTGGTGATCGCTTATTTGTTTTTTAATAAGAAGACAGAATTAGCACATATTGTTAAGCTTAAGAGAAAGGAGCAGATAGAGTTATTAGAAGAGTATAAGAGTACAATTAATCAGATGGCGAATAATCATCATGAATTTATAGCTTCTGTCACTTATAAATTGAATGATTAGTTTTCAAACATGCGCTTATGAAAAATGACTTTTTATTTGACTTAATAAAATCATTAGATAAATTAGAGCAAAAGAGTTTAAAGGCTTTTTTGAAGAGGTATAGTTCGAACTATAAAAATACCAATAGTTTAGAGTTGTTGACAGCTTTAAATAAATTAAAAGTATTTGATAAGGGCTTGTTAAGAAAACATTTGCTTGGTAAACCTGTCTTGAAAAATTTGGCATATGAGAAGCACAAATTATTACAAAGTATATTGAGTTTTTTATCAGATTATACAACGAAGGATATTGTTGTTTCTAAGCTTTATTCTCATCTAAAAGAGGCGGAGGTTCTTTTAGAGAAAAAATTGTATGAATTAGCCTTAGTTATTATAGATAAAGGGTTTAGATTATCCAATGAATTGAAAAATGCTTCTATTAGTTATTTATTTTTGATTTTCAAGATCAAACATGCTTCTGTCTTTAATTTGAAGAAAGCGGAGCGATTGGTATTGATAAATGAGTTGGAGGATTATTTTCAGCAAATGAAATTGGAGGCTCAATATAATACAATGTATTGGGATTTTGTTTGGCATTATTTATCTAATGAGTTTTTAGAACAGCAAAAACAGGATAGATATTTCGTCAAATTGGAAGGGAACTCCCTTTTTAAAGAGGAAAAATTGGCTACTAATTTAAAAATGAAACGAGTACTATATCAGACTAAATTTTTATACCATTATTTGAAGCTTGATAGGGACATGGGATTATTTTATAGTAAGAAAGGTATTGAATTACTTCAATCAGACCCCAATTATTTAAAACATTCGCTCAACTTTTATTTGGTTAGTTGTTTTAATTATATCAATGCTTTATTCTTTGCTCAAGAATACCAAGAAATAGAGAATGTTTTAGCCGGTTTAAAAAAGTTACCTACACTTTACAAAAAAGAATTAAAAGGTAGAGCTAAGCAAAATTATGATTCAAATTATCGTTTATATTTATTTCGTTTTTTTCGTTCTCAATATAGGTATCGAGAAGTATTGGAGCAATTAGAAGCAGATCACAAAAGTATTCAAAACAAGAGTAAAGCATTGGGGGTGCATCTGGCGAATGAATTTTATTTTGATATGATTAATACTAATTTTTCTTTAGGAAATTATCAACAGGTCATAGCATTTCTTAATGAGTTTGAGAATAAAGAGGATATTAATTCACATGCAATCATTTATATGAATTCAAAGATATTGGGAATTATTGCTTATTATGAAACGGAGTATTGGAGTGTTTTAGATTCTCAATTTGATGCTTTGTATTACTATACTAGAAAAATGAATGTTGATGATGAGTCGATTAAGTTTCAAGTTAAAATAATAAGAATTTTGCTTAAAAATCATGATAAAATGGCCCTTGAAGAAATCTTAAAATCGTTGGAGGATTCCTTTAGAGAATTAGAAGAAAGTTTTGATATAGAGGACCCTTTTTTGATATGGTATGAGAGTAAGTTAGCAGGGATGCCAATTGAGGATTATGTAGAAAAAGAGAGGCTTGCTTTATTACAAAAAAAAGGAGTTTAAGGAGACTTACTAGTTGGAAATCCTATTATGCATCCTAGTAGAGAGGGCGCACACATAGGTGCGCCCGTACTATTTTTTAGTTGAGATTTATTCGCTGTCTTTAAGAATTTCGTGTCCTAATTTATCTCTTTTAGTTCGTAGATAAGCTTCGTTGTGTTTGTTAGGCTTGATTTCTATAGGGAGGTTTTCTACTATCTCTAACCCATAACCGATTAAACCGATTCTTTTCTTTGGATTATTAGTGAGTAATTTGAGCTTGCTAATGCCTAATTCCCTTAGAATTTGGGCGCCGATTCCGTAATCTCTTTGATCTTTTTGGAAGCCTAAGCTGAGATTTGCCTCCACGGTATCTTGGCCTTCTTCTTGGAGTTTATAAGCTTTTAGTTTGTTGAGTAATCCTATACCACGCCCTTCCTGATTCATATATAGAATGACTCCTTTTCCTTCCGCCTGTACCATCTGCATGGCCTGATGTAATTGATCTCCACAATCACAACGCATCGAGCCTAAGATATCACCAGTGACACAAGAAGAGTGGACTCTGACCATGACTGCTTCGTCTTTGGTCCATGTACCTTTTACTAGTGCTAAGTGTTGTTCATCTGAAGTGATGTCAGTGAAGGCGATGAGTTCAAAATCACCATATGCTGTTGGCATATTGACTGCGACTTCCCTTTTAACGAGTATTTCTTTAGCTAATCTATAAGAAATTAGATCTTCAATAGAAATGAGCTTGAGATGAAATTTATCAGCGATGATTCTTAGGTCGGGAAGTCGGGCCATCGTCCCATCTTCATTCAAAATTTCAATTAATACACCAGCGGGATACATACCTGCTAAGCGAGCGAGATCAATAGTTGCTTCCGTGTGACCTGCACGACGTAAAACGCCTCCATCTCTGGCTCTTAAAGGAAAGATATGTCCTGGTCGACCTAATTGGTTGGGCCTTGTTTCAGGATTAATCATTGCTTGGATGGTTTTGGCCCTATCGGAAGCCGAAATACCTGTGGAAGTATCTTCGGCGATTAGGTCTACTGAAACAGTAAAAGGTGTCTCATAGGCAGCTGAATTACTAGGGACCATGAGGTCTAATTCGAGTTCTTTAGCCCTTTGTTGGGTGATGGGAACACAGATCAGTCCACGCCCATGAGTGGCCATAAAATTGATCATTTCAGGCGTAATATTTTCAGCAGCGGTCAAGAAATCGCCTTCGTTTTCTCGGTTTTCGTCATCGACTACGATCACTAATTTCCCTGCTTTGATATCAGCAATGGCGTCCTCTATGGAGTCCAATCTGATATTTTTGCTGTTATTACTGCTTTCTTTTGGGTGGTTGCCAAGCATTGGTTTTGATTCCTTTTAGGTAATTAATAAATCCGATTAAGAGTGCATAATTCATATAGTAGAAGTACGTAATAAATCGGAATAATTTGATGTGGATGTTTAATTGCTTGAGCAGCCAATCCAACATTGGTATGCTCAATACAAGGACTTGTAAAATTAACAACCCACGATACAAATCGTTTTGTAAACTTAATATTAAACAGCTAATAAAGGCCATTAATATAAAAAAAGGCCCTAACCAGCGTAGTATTTTGTGAGATAAGAAGCTGAAAGCCAAGCTGGCCCTTTTGGGGTTTAGCAAGTGCTTAAAAGCGCTTAAATTTTGAAAATTTCCTGAAGAGATGCGTTTCTTGCGTCTAAATTCTTCTTGCATACTATCAGGAAGGTCTTCAAACGCGATGGCATCCATCTCTTTGATGGCGTCTTTATTACGATCTAAGACGCTCATGGTGATATAGAAGTCCTCCATCAGATAGTTAGGTGGAATAGGCGAGAAGTATTCGGCTTTGAGTGCGTAGCAAGCTCCAAAAGCGCCCATCATATTTCCCCAGAGCACTCCTTCGTAATACTTTATTTTGTTTTCCCTTTGAATGTAGGATTTCTCTTGAAAAGAGATACCGGCTTCCTTCATGCCTCTATTGACGATATTAGCTCCGACAATACCAATATCGGGATTTTTGAAGTGTTTTGCTAATTCGTAGAGCATATTTTCGCTAAACATCACATTAGCATCTGTCATGATGAAAATGGGTTGATGTTGGTCGAATATATACTCCCGATGCATTTCGAAGAGTTGATTTAGAATATTAGACTTACCATTTCTTCCCCCAAAGCGAGTGAATTTGATTTGAGGATATTTTTGGCGATGTTTTTCAATGATTTGATCAGTTTGATCTGTTGAGCCATCAGAACCAACTAAAACAGCTAGTTTATCTAAAGGGTAAGTCGTATTAAAAACGCTTTTTAATTTTTCGTCGATAACGCTTTCTTCATTATAAACCGACATCAATAAAAATAGGTGAGGGAGTTTTTCTTGATGGCTATAATGAATCTGGTTATTCTTTTTTCCTCTAACTAATATTTTGAGTATCAGTGGGTACAAGACATAGGAATGAAATAAAGCTAAAACGCTTATCCAAAATATGATTTGTAAAAATATTAGCACTGAGCACTCATTTAAAGGACTTCTTTTTCATAGAATTCAACCAATGATTCTACTAGATTACGATTATTATGTTCGGTATTGACAAATAAACGGGCATTGATGCCTATATCTTCGCCAAATGCTTGATCTTCCACGCACTTTATAATAGAGTCGATAAAAGTATCTGTGTCGTTGGCTATCAATATATTTTTGCCATCCGTATATTGGATTCCTTCAGCAGCGATAGAAGTGGCCACGATTGGTTTACATAGCGCCATTGCCTCGATAATTTTAATACGCATTCCGCTACCTGAAAATAAAGGCACAATCATGATTTGTTTAGAATTCATAAACTCGCTGGCACTCTCTACCTCTCCAAGATAGCGAATATTATTTCCTTTGAGTTTTTTGATCCATTTAGGTGCATGACGCCCAGCAATATAAAAAGGCAATTGTGGGTGGCGTTGGTGAATGCTTGGCCAAACCTCCTCAATAAACCATTTTAAGCCTTCTTGGTTTGGGATCCAGTCCAGTCCTCCCAAGTAGAATACAGAAGGTGTTTCTAAGTCATTATTTTCGACTATAAACTGACTAAGGTCTACACTGGCAGGTGTTGTGAAAGTTGGTTTGTCAAAACCCAATGCTTGAAAATTTCGAGCATCTTTATCAGAGATGGTCACCATTGCATCATAAGCATCTAAAGATTTGATCTCAAAGTTTTTCATTCTTTTGGTGAGGAATTGCAAATATAACTTCTTAGGGCTAATGCCTTGATTTTTAGCCATTCGCTCCCAAATTTCAAATTCTACATTATGTGCTCTCATGACTATTTTCGCATCACTCATACTCCTGATTAGTGGAATATAAGGAGTGAGGTAAAGCCCTTCTAATTGAATGATGTCGTATTTCTTTTTGGATAGATAAAATTTGAGTTTATCTTCAAATTCTTTCGATTCAAAACGAGCGATATTGTATGATTTGGAGGAGAATAAATTCTTAAAGGCAGGCCAAGCCCTAACCGTCGTATCTACATAGACCGAATTAAAGAGGGCCAAACGTTTGATCTCTGGTGTGAGATATTTTTCATCATATCGATGTTTGGGCGTACACATTGCAATGACTGTCAATTCTTGTCCAAGTTCCCAAAATCCCTTAATCAAATTAAATATGGCGATGGTTTCCCCGTCTTTAGGTGGGTAGGGGAATTTCTTACATAGTTGGAGTATCTTCATCTGTGGCACAAAAATACGAATAAGAACTCGGTTTTGAGCATGAAAACTCGAAATTTAGAACGCCAATTTAGGAAACAGAATATAACAACGCAATATAATGACAAACGCTTCCTGCCATTACGAAAATATGCCAAATAGCATGATGATATAAAAGGCTATGCCACATATAAAAAACGACTCCTATGGTGTATAATATCCCTCCAGCTAGTAACCAATACAAACAAATCGGGGGAATATGAGCTGTAACAGGATTAATAAAAAAGATAGCCATCCAACCCATAACGACATAAAGAATTGTGGATAATTCATTAAAACGATGGGAGGAAAAAATCTTAAATAGGGTTCCTAACACAGTTAAGGTCCACAAAATAGCCAACATCGCCCATCCAATGCCCTGATTAATGAATATTACAATGAAAGGGGTATAGCCACCAGCTATCATAAAGTAAATACTGACGTGATCAATTACTCGCAATACTTTTTTGACTGTTCTCTCTTGAATACTGTGATAAAGAGTGGAAGATAAATAAGTCATTAATACGGTAATCCCATAAATGCTGGCACCTATTATTGGGGCGGCACCTCCTTTCTTAACAGCCATAGCCAATACGACTGGGACTGCTACTATAGCAAGTAGCAGTCCTAGCCCATGAGTGATACTATTAGCTAATTCTCTTTTTAAATCTTTATAATGCATGTATACTTATTACGGATAATCACGCCAAAGTCATGCCAAATCAGTGGTTTAAAAAAAATAACCCTTGGCGTAGTCTCTGACTACGCCTCTTGATGAGGCATTCAAAGGTTGTAGTTAGAGCTAAGTACAGTGTGTTTTATTTTATTTCATAATAATAATGCTTCTCATCCCACTTAAAGTCGCTTGGTTTAATATCCTTAAATACCATTCTTTGCCATTTATTAGTTGGCTTTACATCTACCCAATTCTCGCCATCTATGCTATATTTGATAGGCATTTCAAAGTCTGTCACATCTGTTACCCAACGATATTCCACAGTCACTTTTTTACCCTTCTTTCCTATCTTATGTTCTAATATTGGCAAATCAGCATGACGAAGGTATTGATCCCAAAATGCTTTCAAGTCTAAACCCGTTTTTTCTACGATATAGTCTTCTATCTGTTGGGAAGTAACAACCGTTCGCTCAAAATCTTGTGTAATATCCAAGATCAACTGAAACCACTTTTCATCGTCTCCCAATACATGACGAAGTGTATTCAAAATCAACATTCCCTTATTATACATATCTCCATCTCCTTCTTCATTGACATTATATGGCCCAACAATAGGCGATTTATTTCCGACTGATTTTTTCTTAGCATTCACATAAGCCATGGCTGTTTCATAACCGTGCATACATTCTACATAAATAGCCTCTGAATAAGTACAAAAGCCTTCATGTATCCATAAGTCTGCAATATCTGCCACACTTACACTATTGCCCCACCATTCATGCCCTGTCTCATGTATGATGATATAATCAAACTCTAAGCCGATACCAGAAAAATCCATTCCAGCATAACCTGTTTTATACTTATTACCATAAGCAATTGCACTCTGGTGCTCCATCCCCAAATAAGGTGTTTCTACTAAAGCAAAGCCATCATCCCAAAACGGATATTTACCCAAATAAGTCTCAAAACAACGCATCATTGGCTTTACTTGTTTGAAGTGCTCCTTAGCTGTTTCCAGATTATAAGGCATTACGTAATAATCTAAGTCTAAGCTATCTTCTCCACTCACATATACATCACTAAAATGTTCGTATTTTCCAATATTCACTGTGACATTATAATTATTGATCGGATAACTCACAAACCAATTAAAACGCTCAAAATCACTTTCTTCCTCCTGTGAACGCAAATTTCCATTACTCACACAAGTTAATCCTTTAGGTACTGCTACGCTAATCATCATACTATCTGGCTCCTCTGATAAGTGATCCTTATTCGGCCACCAAAGGCTTGCTCCAGTTCCTTCACAAGCAACTCCCACAAATGGATTTCCTTCTTTATCTGTTTTCCAATCAAAGCCACCGTCCCAAGGAGCACGAGGCGCACTAATTGGCTCTCCAGAATAATAAAATTTCAAGTCATAAACTTCCCCTTCTGTCAATTCTATATCCTTAGGCATTTCTAAAAACACCGCATTAAATTCTCGCTTAAACTTCAATCGCTTTTCTTGAAAAACAATCTTGTCTACATTCATGTTTTCAAACAAATCTATTTGCATCACATCATGCTTACGCAAGACCTCAAAAAAGATTTGATTATAACCCTCTATCGTCTTGGCCTCTGTATCCAGCTTAATATGCAAATTATAATAAGTGACATCAAACCAGTCCCTGTCTTCTGAAAGCATACCTCGTAAAGTATCCTTCTTAGTAAAACTCTTATTCTCTGTCAATAATTGTGCATCCACACAAGAGCTGCTTAACACAGCGATTAATAAAATAATTATATACCTCATGTTTAGTTAAATTCGTGTATTAGTTAATATAGTTGATTAGTGTAATGGTTTTTAGTTCATACAAACTGTCATCCTGAACGCGAAGCGTGAAAGGATCTATCCGAGCACCAATCTGTAGGAATACGATAACCCAAGGCTTTAGCCGCAGGGTCGTTGGCAATGTAAGTATATTAGTTTTCGGCAGTTCATAGCCTTTATTACCAAACCTTCTACTTACATCCGACGTTATTGCATAAGCAAATAGTTAGGGCAAATTTAACAAAACTCCCAAATAAGTGTTGTTGTATATACGCTAATACGCCATAATTTTACAAAAAACAAGCACACAAACTTACTATACCAATGGTCATACGATTAATCCTCTTTTATAGCTTCTTACTATTTATCGATTATTACGCCTTTCAAGGGGTCAAAACAGCTATCGGTGGATGGGAAAATTTAACAGTCAAAAAAGGAATAATAATTGCCTATTGGGCCATGACTATCATGAGTTATGCATTGATGATAGCCGCCGCTTTCTTTGTAGATTTTAGGGCATTAGCCCCCTTCTGGCGTTCCTATGTCACCGCAGTGTTTTTGTTGTTTTTCTTATTCAAATTCATTTTGATTTTCTTCGTCTTCTTTGATGACATCATCCGAATGATAAAAGCTGGAATCAACTATTTTCAAGGAGTTGAAGGAGAAACCGCTTATAGCCCATCTCGTAACCGTTTTCTCAATCAAATAGGGGTGCTCATTGCCGCCACTCCCGTAGTGACTTTGCTATATGGCATGATCCGCAATGCCTATAATTATAAATATCGCCGAGTAGACATGGCCATCAAAAATCTCCCAGCAGAATTAGAAGGCTTAAAGATTGTACAAATATCGGATATTCACTCAGGTAGCTTCACCATGAAAACGCCTATCAATAAGGCCATAGAAATGATTAATGCCGAAAATCCCGACTTAGTTTTCTTCACGGGCGATTTAGTCAATTCCGTAGCAGATGAAATCCATCCCTACATAGATATATTCAAACAAATCAAAGCCAAAGAAGGGGTTTATTCTATCATTGGCAATCACGATTACGGTCGTTATCGTTTTCAAAAAGACGATCAAGATGGTCTCAACAACAATTTTGAAGTCCTAAAAACCGCTCACAAAGACATGGGTTGGAGATTGCTTCTAAACGAACACGAAATCATCCAAAAAGGCAATGCCAAATTAGCCGTTATAGGTGTCGAGAACTGGAGTCATAGAGATCACTTCCCAAGCACAGGAGATTTAGACAAAGCCTATGCAGGTTGTGAAAATGCAGATGTCAAGGTATTACTTTCCCACGATCCATCTCACTGGCGTGCAGAAGTTACCGAGCGATTCAATGACATCGTAGCGACTTTCTCCGGTCATACTCACGGCTTCCAATTCGGCATCGACATAGCAGGTCTTAAATGGAGTCCAGCCAAAATCGCCTATCCTGAATGGGACGGCACCTACACAGAAGGTGAGCAATACCTCCATGTCAATCGAGGCTTCGGTTTCTTAGGCTATCCAGGCCGAGTAGGCATGTTACCTGAAATCACTGTAGCCAAATTGAAGAAGGCGTAATTCACTATAATTATATTTTTATTTTTGGGCACATCCCTGCGCTCATAAACCAAGCCATATTGCGATAAAAATTAATCATTACGCATTATGCATTATTCATTCGCCGAAGGCGCAGTGACCGGGCTATCCGTTCTTATGTGGCTATGCCGTTCCTACTCTGCTAAGTGCTGCTTGTCTGCTAAAGCCAGCCATCGCATCACTAAGCGCCGTAAGTCACGTCATGGACGCCACATACCACTCTATGCCGACATCTTACTAAGGAACTCTCTACTATTAATACAACCAAACAAGCCTTAATCACGACACATAACCCAGCCATCTTAGATGGACTCAATCTGATGGATGACGAAATTCGATTATTTGAAGTAAAAAGAAATGCCTCAGGTGAAACGCAATGCAAAAGAATACGATTTAGGAAAGGCATCGACATCAAAAAATATAAATTGTCAGAGATGTGGCTTAAAGGTTTATTAGGAGCCGTTCCACAAAATTTCTAAATATGCCTCGAATAGGAATTATATCAGAAGGTCGTCCAGATCAAGCAGTATTAGCAAATATCATCCAATATTATACTAAAGACCAAGATTATGATATTGTTTTAATACGCCCAGATTTGACGATAGATTCAACTGATAGAGTATTGAGAGATACAGCCGCAGCAGGTGGTTTTGCAAGAGTTAAAAAGGATTGTGAAGATCGACAACTGTTAGATGAATTTTTTGCATTAAATTTTGAAGAAAAAGATACAATAATAATTCACTTAGATACAGCAGAAGTAGATAACTTTGACATCATTCGACCTTCAAGAGAAGAGGAAAACTATAGCATAGAGCTAAGAAATAATGTAATTGATAAAATAAACAATGTTTGGTTAGCCAACTATAGCGAAAAGCTTCTTTTCGCAATTTCCATCGAAGAAATAGAGGCTTGGATACTAAGCTTAATAGAAAATAGAAATTCTACACTACCTATTAATCCCAAAACACGCTTACAAAGGCTTTTAGCTAGAGCGAACACAAGTACAGCAGAAGATTATACCAACTACAAAAGCATCAGTAAACAATTTTTAAGGAAGCGATTTCACGAACTAGCATTAACACGAAATGAAAGTTTGGCGATATTTTGTGAAGAGCTGAAGTTGTATTTGAGTGAGCAACAGGAAACATTGAACAGAAATGAACTAATTGAATTGGTTTCAAAAATCATTGCTGTTGAAGGAACCGAAGAAGAAATTGATGAAATGTTAAACTTATTTGAAAAAAATGTTCCAGACCCTGAAGCAGTAGATTATATTTATTACACTGAATTGTCTCCAGAGGAAATCGTTGATAAAGCCTTAAGTTATAAACCAATAATTTTGCCACCGTACAATAAGGAGGAAAGTGAGTAAGTATCTTTCTGAAATGACATATCTTCTTAAGCAAACAGCTTAATGATTAGATCAACTGATGAAGTCAGTGATATGTCATTTCATCCCTTCACCCAATCATCCCAATACTCAATACCTCCTACCCAATACCAATAAATGCGCAAGGGATGGAAACGGTATGTGGCGGCCATGCTGCGACTTACGGCGCT
>JAHDDN010000139.1 GCA_020629335.1 Chitinophagales bacterium
ATACCCAACTTCTTTTATAGAACCATCAAAAGTGGCAGAAGACTAAGTCTATTGGTGTCCTGACTGCCAAGCTGAGATCCTAATTGACAACCTAAAAGTCGAGCTTTTTGATGAAGATTGAAACTTTAAAAATCTCAATACCCACTACCCATGACTCTGTACTCAAAAAAAGCGTGAGGGATGGAAGTGGTATGTGGCGTCGTGAACCCCCTTACGGAACTTAGTGCTGCGCAGGCTCCAATAAGAGACAAGCAGCACTTAGTGGAGTAGGGGGTGAACAGCCACATAAGAACGGACAGCCCGACCCGAAGGGACACGCCATCAAATAAATATCAATTACTATTTTTAAAATATCAATATAACATTACTAATTGTTCGATTTTTAAGTGACAGATAAGAACATTCCCTTCAGAATTATTCACATAAAAATTAGCCGTTTTATCATTACTAATTCAATAAATTTGCGTCTACAAAATGTACTACAATTTTTGTAATTAATTTACAACTGAAAAGAAAATATGAACACCCAACTCCAATCTTTTTTTATTCCTTTCTACATCTCTCACACACTTACATTCAATATTAATATAATCACTTTAAATAATAAATTATGAGAAGTCCAATAACATGGTTAATTATAGCACTTGTTTGGGCTGTTATCGGTATATTTTTTTATTGGAGCACCTGTCCCCTTTGTGCGGTAGGAGGTGTTGCCACTAAAAGTGTACTGCCTCTATTAGTAGAGGATGGCAGCAAAAGAGTCGCTTATGCAGCTAATGATAATTTGCTATTCGGACTTTCCAACAATAACCCCATTATGTCTGATGAGGTTAAGGGAGAGTATAAAGATGTCGCAGATTATATGAAAGCGAATCCTAAGAAGAATATTACTTTGACAGGATTATACAAAAACACAGAGAAGAATACTACTTCTTTTAAAGATCTGGGATTAGCCAGAGCTGATGCCCTTAAGAAATATATGGTTGGCCTTGGCGTTCCTGCCGCTAGTATCTTAACAGCTTCTGCAGTTAATAATGGCCTAAACTTAACGGATGGCGACAAAAAAGTCGTAAGTGCCATGAATTATAAGTTTGGTGCTGTAGCTGTTCCAGAACCTGTTAAAACAACTACAGGAGCCAGTCTGAATATTGCTGATGGAGGTACATTCAAATCAGGTTCTCCTACAGAAAATATTTTATTCGCTAAAAATGGTTTTGAATACAAAAAACCACTTCCTAAAACCGTTGCTAAGGCATATGACGAAACAGCCGATTACTTGAAAAAGAATCCTAAGCGTTCGATTAAAGTCGTAGGTTTATATGGTAAAGAGGAGAAGAAT
The DNA here is from genome assembly GCA_020629335.1 of Chitinophagales bacterium. The sequence continues at coordinate 1,340 of JAHDDN010000139.1, forward strand.
ACCAGTTTATTACCTAACCTTGGTTTAGCCAGAGCTAATAATGTAAAGCGTTATCTTTTAGGTAAAGGAGTAGCGGCTAAGCAAATCGAAACCAAAGGAGAGATAAGCAGTTCTTTGACTTTTAAAAATAACGAATGGGTTGGCCCAATGCGATATGAATTCTTCAATACACCAGCTACTAACAATCGTTTAGCAGAGATTGAAAAATCATTAAAAGCGAAGCCTTTAGTACTCTACTTTGCAACTGGTAAAGACGAATTAGTACTGAGTAAAAACCAAAGACAGTATTTCGCAGATTTAATCTATTATATGGATCAAAAGCCAACAGCTAAAGTCATCTCTACTGGACATACGGATAGCGTAGGTAAAAGAGCTTCTAATGTCGCTTTAGGACAAGGAAGAGCTGATTTCGTAAAAGATTACCTCGTCCGTAATGGCGCAGCTGTGAAACTTATATCTACTGCTTCTAAAGGCCCAGACAAACCAATTGCTTCTAATGAAACAAAGGAAGGAAGGGCTAAAAACAGAAGAGTAGAAATATCTGTCAAGTAGTCGAATAATATTAATGTTCGCTACTTAAGTAAATAAATTAATAAAAACTAAAAATATATAATATGTTTGATTTTTGTGGACTTTTTCCGTGGTTATGGATGATCCCTATGCTTCTATTCGGAGGTATTATCGGATGGCTTTTAAGAAATGGAAGAATCAAGGAATTACTAGGAATTATTGACGGTAAAGATCGTGATTATGGTCAATTAAAAGGAGATTACGATGGTACTGTCTCCAATTATAATTCCCTCCAAGGTAGATACAAAACACTCGAAGAAAGCGAAAGCTCTTTGAAAATTGCAAGAGACGATTGGAAATCAAAATATGAAGGTTTAGATGTTAGATATAATGACTTAGATCTAGCTAAAACAAGCCTTTTCAATGAATATGGTTCTTATAAAACCGATGCTGAAAATAGAATCACCACTCACAAAGCAGAAACAGCTGATTGGAAGAAAAAGTATGAGGATATTTTCGCTAAGCATAAAGGATGTGATGTTAAAATCGGTGATTTAGAAAAAGCGAATGCTAAACTAAAAGCAGATTGGGAAAAGGATAAAAAAGACCTAGCCGCTAAATTAGCAGATGCTAAAGCAAGATTAGCCAGCACTGAAAAGAATGCTTTAGAATTAGATGCTAATCTAAATAAAAGTAAAACTGCTTACGGCGATTTAGATGTGAAGTACCAAGCACTATTAAAAGAAAAAGATAGCGTACAATTAAACTTCAACAGCCTAACAACAGAAAAGCAAGGCTTAATGGCTAATTTTGATAGCCTCAAATTATCTGCTGATAATCAACAAAAAGATGCTTCGGCTAAATTAGCAGCTTTAGAAGATGAACTAGCTAAACTAAGAGCCCAATTAAAAGCAGCTCAAGAACAAAATACTAAGTTATCTTCTAACAATAACGATCTGTCTGCTAAGGTAAAAGCTTTAGAGGAAGAAATCGCTAAAATAAAAGCAGCTTACCAAGAGAAAGAAGACCGATGGGATGCTATCTTAAAGTCTGCTCAGAAAGAAAAAGAAGATTTAGTAGCACAATTGCAAGCAGAGGAAAAAGCGCACCAAAAAGATAATGCGGATTGGGTAGCTAAATTACAAGCGGCTAAAGATGCACATACTAAAGATAATACTGATTGGACAGCTAAATTAGCGGCAGCAGTTGCAGCTCATAAAAAAGATAATACTGATTGGATCGCCAAATTAGGTGCTGCTAAAGATGCTCACTCTAAAGATAATACAGATTGGGAAGCGAAGTTCAAAGCAGAACAAAATGCGCACAATAAAGATAATGCAGATTGGGATGCTAAGTACAAAGAACTAATGGCTAAGTACCAAGAAGTTGAGCCAGCATTGAAGAAAGCTTTAGCCGATAATGATAAACTGAAAAAAGATATTCAGCAAATCCAAGTGGAGGCTAAAAAGGTCATCGCTGAATGGGAAAGCAAATACAATATCTTATTAGGTAAATACAACACCAGCGAAAAAGCACTCAAAGCAGCTTTGGCTGAATTGGAAGAATTAAGAGCGAAAGTCGAAGCACTTACGATAGAGAAAGAACAAGAAGTCGGAAATCTTCAAGGAATGTACAACTCAGTACTCCTGAAATTCAATAACCGACAAATGGAAGTCCTAAGCTTAAAAGATAAGCAACGTAATGATAACGACGAGTGGGAATTCAAATACAAACAATTACTAGAGAAATTCAGCGCCTTAGAAGGACAGTTGAAGACAGCCGAGGCGAATAACAATAATCTCAATGCTCAATTAGAAAACGGTTCTGAATGGGAAGCTAAATACAACGAATTACTAGCTAAGTTCAACGCCTTAGATGGTCAGTTAAAAGCAGCTGAGATGAATAACAATAATCTCAATGCTAAACTGAACAAAGTTGAAGGAGCCGCTCAGGGTATGTTTAATGAATGGGATGGTCGTTACAAAATCCTCTTGGAAAAAATGAACGACGCCAAGATCAATAGCAATGCCTTGAATTTACATAATACTAAATTAACAGCGCAAAATGCAAGCATCACTGCAGAAGCCAAAAAGGTCATCGCTGAATGGGAAAGCAAATACAACGAATTATTATCGAAATTCAATAGTAGTGAATCGAAATTGAAAGCTTTAGAGGCTGATATCGACAGACTCCAAAGTACAAGTAAAGATAATAATGCAGCAGTAAGTGAATGGACTAATAAATACAATGTATTAGTAGGCAAGTTCAATAGTAGCGAAAATGCACTAAGAGATGCTCAAGCAGCTCAGAATAGATTGACTGGCGAATGGCAAACTAAGTACAATAACCTTTTAGCGGACTTTAAGAAAAACGAACAAGCGCTACAAGAGGCAGCTATAGCGAATGAGAGAATAGCCAGCGATTGGGATAATAAGTACAATATGCTAATGGTGAAGTACAATGGCGCCGAAAGCAAATTGAACGAATTTGAAAATAGTCAAAAACAACTCACGCTGAATCTAAGAAATTGTGAAAGCAATTCTCAAAAATCAGCCGCTGAATGGGAAAGCAAGTATAACTTACTACAAGGCAACTTCAAGGAAGCAAAAGCAAACTTTGACCAAGCATACAGTAGTTTACAAAAAATGACAACGAATTATAACCGTATCCAAATAGGAGGCAAAACAGCCATCTCTGAATGGGAAAAACGGTATAATATGTTATTAGCAAGATATAACGATAGCGAAGCGAAACTCAAAAGCATGAGCGCCCCTAAAGCGCCTGCCAAAGAAGATAAGTCGAAAGACGCAACCTTAGCACGTATCAAGGAAAAAGCGAAAAATATCGACTTCGGAAGAATCGGTACCGCTTCAGCAGATAGCAAAGACGATCTCAAAAAGATCAAAGGCGTAGGCCCATTCATTGAAGAAAAACTCAATGCGCTCGGCATCTACACCTTCAAGCAAGTAGCCAACTTCAACGATAAAGACGAAGATTTGGTTAATGATGCGATCGAATTCTTCCCAGGACGTGTCAAACGAGACGAATGGGCTAAACAAGCAGCCGCCCTCATGAGAGGAGAGGTTTATTCACCAGAAGCAGCGAAGCCTAAAGAAAAGCCTGCCAAGAAAGATAAATCTAAAGACGCAACCTTAGCACGTATCAAAGAGAAAGCGAAAAATATCGATTTCGGCAGAATTGGTGTCGCCTCAGCAGATACTAAAGATGACCTTCAGAAAATTAAAGGCATCGGGCCATTCATCGAAGAGAAGATAAATGCCTTAGGCATCTACACCTTCAAGCAAGTAGGCAACTTCAATCCTGAAGACATAGATAAAGTGAATGACGCAATCGAGTTCTTCCCAGGCCGTATCAAACGAGACGACTGGGTAACTCAAGCCAAGCAATTACACAAAGATAAGTACGAGAAATAAAATCGTATCATGTCAAAGAACAAGAAAGGGAGTCAGAGTAATCTGATTCCCTTTTTTTATTCCCCAATCCGTCCGTAGGGACGTTGCACTGCAACGTCCAATCCCAATACCACAACGTCCAATCCCATAACAGCTATTATTTCGTTATCCAGTTTCTCAGTTATCCAGTTTTTCAGTTTCTTAGTTTTTCAGTTTTTCAGTTATCCAGTTTTTCAGTTTTTCAGTTTTTCAGTTATCCAGTTTTTCAGTTTCTTAGTTATCCCATTCATCCGTTCATAATTCATTGTTCATAGTTAATTTGGGGCTTCCCCATTTCTAATTTTTCATTGGACCGTAGGGGCGCTACCTATGTGTGCGCCCACGAATGAAAAATTAGAAATGGGTCGGGCTGTCCGTTCTTATGTGGCTATGTGCTCGCTACTACGCTAAGGCGCACTTGTCTGCCCTGCGGGCCAGCCTACGTCCACCTAAGCTCCGTAAGCCATCACATAGACGCCACATACCACTTCCATCCCTAAGCCATAGGGTGTTCAAAATATCGTTAATAAGTTGCGACTCTGCATTTGTTAATCAAAAGATGTTTATGGCGCAAGTCTTTTTGATTGGTGCCGATCGAAGAACATAATTTGTAAGATGAACTTTTTGATTGATGACAGCACTACGGTAAGTCTTTTTGACTTACAAGACCGATAAGCTTGCCATTGGTCAAGAAAAACAAACTGAAGACTCAGCAGGCACAAGTGAAAAACACTTGCGCTATAAGTTTAATGACATGAGTCGCACAAAACAAACGATATTTGAAACACCCTATCCCTAAGCCAATCTCTTTCTTCTATGGCTTGTATTGATTGACTTAAAAAAAGAAATCCTTTTTTTGAAACAAAATAACATCGCTCACGTATCATTAGAAGAGGCGTCAAATAAATAAGTAATTGGACAAAATTAAATTACTTTTATGACTCAGATTCTTTTTTACTTATGCAAGGCAAATTTGACGAGCATAGCCGTGCTATTTAAGGAAAATTTAACGCAGCATAAGTGAAAAAGAAGCAGTCATAAATGAAGAGCAATTCTGTCCACTTACTTAAGCTCATTTTTATGACTCCTTAAGAAAAATCATAAAAATACTCCCACCCAACTAAGTATTTTTTCAAGGACAGCTTGTCAATTATTGAGCTAAAACACAATTGGCAATTATGTGTCCAAATGAATCAAAAAAGAAAAAAAAAGTTTTTCAACCAATAATTAATATTTTCCAATCTACCAATTTTGAATTTTTGTAAAAGAATAAAATCACACACATTTAACTGTAAACTGCTAATAAGTAGCGAGTTATATTTATATCGTGTTCTTGAAAATTTATTTAATCATGAAATTGTAGAACGAATCCAAGCAACAATAAAATAGCACTGTCAAGGACTTGGCGGACTATTTGCTTTCATAGATGGCATATACAATGATTGATTATTTAAGATTAATCAACTTATTTTTTTACACCAATTTTTTGCAACTAATATCAAAATTTTATTCACCCGAAAGAACCAAGTAAATGAAAATTACTTTATCATTTTTATTATTGTTCACTTTTATCATCTTAGGAGTGAGCTGCACACAACAAGAAGATAATTCTTTATCAACTAAAGAGGAATTAAATACACAGCAAAATTTTAGTACTAATGCAACTATTGGTACTAAAAGCAATTTGCAGGATAATAGAGTCAAAGTAGAAACAAAGAATCGGAACACTCAAGAAGCGGGATTTCTTTCTCTCTCTTCTGGGGGAAGAGAATGGACAGAAAAAGAAGTAGAAGCATTTAATAAATTATGCAACCCAACGAACAAAAGGGCAAATACTTCAAAATTGAACTTAGCTAATTATTGTACTTGCCTTAAAGATATTATGCAGGAGAAATCCTATAAACCAGATGATCTTAACAAGGCCGTAAAACTCCATCAATTAGAAGTAACGCAGTGTATTAAGACTGCTGTCAGATAATCAAAGTACGTTTTAAGAATCATTTCTTAACGTCTTTTCAATATAAATAAGACGCATCATAGCGCCTTAGGAATACGGAAATAATAAATTGCGCCTTTTATACGCAGGAAAAATAGACAAGTATAAGGCGCAAAAACGAAGCATAGCAGCGCTAAGTGAGGCTTTTGCAACGCAATAATTGTTTATTTTTACCAGTAGAAAACAGCAATTTATTGTTTTAGTATTCCTTATCATCATTATTATTACGAAATACTATCCGTATTTCGCTAATCATCCTATATATAATAAAACATAAGGCATCACAATTCGTATGATGCTTACTGGTATTCCTATGCCTTATTTGGCCTCCCTTGATAACTATTAGAGCTTCATAGCTCTATCTATATATGAATTTATTAAAATAACGATTAAAGTTAATTTTTCGATTAACTAAATTATTTAAAAATATGATAAAGACAAACAGTGTAAAGGAATCTTTCTTAGAAAAGATTCCTATTGGCGTACCATCTTATATGGTCATGCTAATTATTTTGCTGGGCGTGTGTGTAACCCATACCACACAAGCCCAATGCCCTGATGGCGTCGATCTGGAGATGATTGACCTTCGGGGTATTCCTGGTTTCGCTCAAACAGATTCTATTGTGATCTGTGGCGAACCAGATACACTGGCACTATTGCTTTATGCTAACGATGCGGGCTCCTTTCAGGATATCCAGTTAGACGTAAGCTTTATGTCAGGGATGTATTTTGCAGGATTTGTGGATACCCACTTTCCGACAACAACGATCACCCCGATCAATGTTTCGGACCCACAAAATCCCTCTTTTTCTGTATCAGGAGTCACGAACGACAGTACAGCGATTGTTTATATCGGTGTAGTGGGAGATTGTGAAGCAACACCTGAGGTATTTGATATGTTTGTGGACTATACGGCCAACTACGTTTATATAGACGAGGTAGGCGGTGTTTTTAAGTGTGAGAGCACTTATCGTCCGATAGCGGAGTTTAACTCGGCCTTTAAGATACCGGTACTGAACGTACTGGGTGTCTCTCCCGAGGTACTCAATATCACGGCAGCAGATACAGAGTTTTGTCAACAGGTAACGGTTTCACAGGATGGTTTGCGGTCCTATATAGATGATTTCACATTTACGATAGATAATGTGAATCCCGCTAACTTTTCGGTGGTGAATATGTTTGCCAATGGTATTGCTTTGCCTTATACCTATGATATAGCAAACTCTCAGGCGATTGCGCTACTTGATGGTTCCACTTATTTTCCAGGCAATGTCATTCTTAACCCCGCCAATGGGGTAGTGGATGAGTATATGCAGACGGATGAGCAGGTGATCATAGATGTATGCTATGCCTTAACAGGTTGTCCAGATGAGACGAATTTCTTTGTAGATTATACGGCCTTTTATGGTTGTAATGATCAGGTATGTGCCGAGCCATCAGTCAATGATGCGGCGATTAATTATGTGCCAGATTTTGGTGCAGTACCTAATGCAGTGAATTCCAGCTTAGATCAAGCAGGGGTGTTCTGTGGTGATAATATCATCTGGAGTACAGAGATTTCTTCAGCTAACACAGATCCTTTTGAGGGTATCTGGCAAGATTTAATCTTGAACTGGGATGCTTGTGAAGGAGGTAATTCAGAGACTTTTGATGTACGTATTGGTGGCCAGTCGGTTCCATTCGTGATTCAAGAGGGTGCTGTATTAGTGGACTTTAGTGCGAATACGACTCCTATCCCAGGCCTTAGTGATGAGGATGGCGATGGCTTTATCGATGATTTAGCGGGTGGCAGCACGCTGATGTTAGAAGTAGAGATAGACATTATCTGTAGCCCAGAAAATGGGGCTAAATGTTTATCTTCTCAATGTTCAATCGAGCAGGTAGAGATTAGAGGAAAGCGTAATTGTGGCTCTTCTTTCCAAGATTTTGCGGATTTAGATCCAGATATTAGCTTTGGTTATGGAGAGATTAATTTTGCGACCAATGATACGGTAGAGTTCTTCTCTATCTTCGTCACAGAAGATCATACAACAGCAGGTTGTTTAGATTGGAAGCCATTTGATAATGGATTTGCTTTGCAATATGAGTTTGGAACGGATAATATTAGTGGTTGTGATGGCTCTAATATTTATGCAGAGATTCTATTCTCAGGAACACTAGGTCAAGGGATGAACCACCTACCAGATAATTATGGTAGTGAGTGGCAAGACCTACGTTATATGGATGGTAGTGCGACTTATCAAGGAGCGCCTGTAGCAGGGGTTACTTGGGAGTATACACTCAACACCGCTGGAGATACTTCTGGTATCAAAGTAATTGTACCAGCGGGTGATCCAGGAGCGAGTATTCATGATTATTATATCAACTTAGAGAGTAATGGACACTGTTCACCTCCAGATTACTTAAATGCAAGCTGGCAAGTCAAAGAAGAATGTCCAGGCTGTGTAGAAGTAGATCCTTGTGTGGTCGTACGTTCATGTCATGAGACGATTACTTATATTCGTTGGAATGGAAGTGGTTGTACTTGTGTGTGTCCATATAGAGCTTGGGTAGAGACACTGGAGCGTTGTAATTATGGTTATGCCGATTGCGAGATGACCATTCCTTTAACTAAGGATGATGTCGATCCAGCGGATTTAAATCGCTTTATGCCTGGTGATACCGCTTTTGTAAAAACGGGTTATACCATCACAGATATGGAGCCACTGTTGAAGAGTGATCGTATAATCTGGTATATAGATTGGCATGGCTTTACAGGCGAAGGTACTCCTGATGTTGAGAATAGTACATTCTTAGGCATGACGATCAAAGATGTCGATTCAGGCGTAGAAACGCCTTTACTACCGCCTCAATGTCTCATCGATGCCGCTTACTATGGTCAATATGAAGAATCGAGGGCATTAAATTTATCGAGTCTTTGGTATTTAACCCCACATATTACTATAAACCAATTTGGTATTAGCCAAAGAGTACCGAGTTTAGATCGTATTATTCTGATGGATGAGGATGATCACTGTATTTACTATAGTGATGGAACGAAGTTTTATGAAAACTACAATGTAAATCCAGCTTGGCCTTATGGTCAGCTATCTTGGGATTCCTATGATTGGTCAACAGAGACTGATTATAAGCCAGCAGCTACAGCAGCAGGTAATGGTGCTTGGCACTATAAAGGACCTATTCAATATACGAATGGCCCAGGTTCTTCTTATAATAGTGATTATAATGATAGGCAAAGAATCGACTTTATCTTTGGCGCGCCAGAAAATTGTACGACAGGTGATTATGGAGGCTATGATCCGCATGCTTGTTTACTATCATATATAGCCGATAATGATATAGAAATAGGTGATTCGATTTATATCGAGCAAAAAGTACCGATCGTAGCGAATCCTTATCATACCTTTGATTTGGAAGCAGATGATTTTACTTATGTAAATGCTTTTATGTACACTTATGATACAGATCCATTATCTTGTCAACAAGTGATTACAGGAACCTCTTGTAATGAGTCTTATCCATATGAGACGCATAATCCAGAAGTGGGTCATGAGACAACGGTAACAGTCAATGATTGTACAGTAGAAGTAGAGCATAGATTCTTTATTGCCAATCCACTGCCAGAGGCGACGGATCCTAATCCAGATTGGTATGCCAATGAATATAGACAAGCAATTGGTGTGGAGTGGTTAGAGCCATTCTTCCCGAATAACTTGATTTATGCAGGTGGTATGGTGATCGAAGATATGAACGGTAATCAGACGCCAATTGATAATATGTATATTGATGATGCTTATGGTAACTTAACCTGTGTAGATGATGCTGCTGGTGGTATGTGTTGTGCGGCAGCTGATAGTAGTATGAATGCGAGCCTAAGAATCGTAGATGATACCTATAGAGAAGCTTTGGCCAATGATTGTTATCAGTGGGCCTTCCATAATGAGCCACTGATTAATAGAGCAGGAGATCCTTTCCCATTACTAGCAACAGGTGGTGCTAATAATTGTGAGTGGAAGATTAAGTACACCCTTCAAACACTTTGTCCAGAAGATGTAGAATCTTCTCAATTCGGTATTAAAGGTCAATTTACCGATCCTTATGTACCAGAGTTTATGAACGTTTTAGGGTATTACTGGAATGATCGTTTGAATACTGATTTTGATGCCGTAGTAGGAGAATTGGGCGCTAATCCATTTACGAATATTACTGCATCTCAAGAATGGATCAATACTGCGGGTAATCCTTATGGTGGCATTAGTGAGAACTTATGGCCATTTGGTATCAATCCAGATTTATATGCGGATCACCCAAGTAGAGAGGTGACCACAGAAACGACGACACCAGATAATTTTGTGGATAATAGTTTAGGTTTCCCACCACTTAATTCAGAGGTGG
>JAHDDN010000140.1 GCA_020629335.1 Chitinophagales bacterium
AGAATACACATTCACAGATAGTAGTATCATAAGAGTCGGCTGTATTGCAATCATTATCCTCACACACAGGTGGCTCTATTGGAGAGAATACACATTCACAATTTAATGAGTTATAACTATCCTCCGTATTGCAATCATTATCCTCACATAGAGGTGGTGGTAAAGGAGTAAATACACACTCACATAAATCTACGTCATAAGTATCTTCGGTTGTGCAGTCTCCATCATCACATGCACCTGGCTCAATCGGATTATTTTCACACTCACAAGTTTGTATGTTATAAACGTCTGCGGTTAAACAGTCCCCATCATCACAATCCAAAGGAGGTATATCAGTATAGAGGCATTCACAAGTTAGAGGATCAAAAGTATCCTCCGTATTACAATCATTATCATCACATACAGGCGGCTCAATGATAGTATAGACACAATCACAAATATTGGCATCATAGACATCCTCAGTGCCACAGTCTGCATCATCACAATCTAAAGGCGGAATGTCAATATATACACATTCGCAAGTTAGAGAATCGAAGGTGTCTTCTGTTGTACAATCATTATCGTCGCAATTGGGTGGAGGAATTGGTGTGTTGCTACACTCACAAATAGAAGTGTCATAAATGTCTTCTGTTCCACAATCAGCATCATCACAATCAGGTGGAGGAATAGGAGTAAACACACATTCGCAAAGAGCTGCGTCGTAGGTATCTTCCGTTGTACAATCATTATCCTCACATTCAGATGGAGGGTCTACGGTACATAATGCAGGAATGCTTTCATCAAATGCTTGAGGGCAGAACATCCCATCAAAGAAGGTCACTTCATAGTTTATTGTCTCATCTGAAGTTCCCCCTGTTTCGCAATCTGGTGTTACAGGAGCATTTCCAAGAACAGAATCACATTCATCCCCATCAACTGAATTGATGATTAAAATAGCTCCTTCATCACAAGCTCCTTCGCTACTGACTACTTGAAAATTGTTTGGATAAATATCTACTTCAATGCTTAAGTCCTCAGGAATAGCAGCAGAAATATTTGATCCGTCATTATCGCAGATAGCCGAAGCTGTAATTGTATAGGTAACAATATCACAACTATTATTTTCGGGTAAATCAAATGGGATACCATCTAATATATTAATACCCCCTTCTCCTGTTATCTCAAAGGTTCCTGAGCCTGCTCCATTATTAAATACTCCTTGAATCGTTATACTACCACCACCACAAAACGCTAATGCATCAGCACTAATCGTAGGCTCATTTGGACATTCTGCTTCACAATCAAATGTAACACTTGTTGTGTAGTTAACACAAGCAGGAGGACGGTCCGTATTAGGATCTGTAATCGTAAATGTGACACTCCCAGATTCATTAGGGTCCGCAGTGAAACTGTTGGTAATATCACTTGCTCCATCGTTAGGACCGTCAGAGCTCACTGTATAAGTGATGTCATAATTATCGCAAGTAGTAATGGAGGCCGTACAACCTCCAGCGGACTCTATAGCACTAATCTCGGGGAATACATAGATATCAAAACTTCCTACAGCTACATAGGAATCATCAGAACCTCCAGTAAAACCATCGCCATTTAAATCACATCTCAGGAAAGCATAAACGCTTTGTATTGTTGGATTACAAGGATCTATAGCGCTAGTACTACCTGGTACATAAGGAAGATCAGTACCCCAAATAGGATTAGCTAAGGTATACCATTCTACCCCATCTCCAGGAATGATATCAGTATCATCAGTATTTAATGTTCCTGTTGCATCACTTATATTTGCTAAGCCACTTGGTCCTCCTATTGATAAGTCTAAATTACTATCATCAGTTTCGCAGAAATAAACATTATTACTAGCAGCCTCTGCGCTAGGGCAGGAGCAGTTCGGAGTAATAATAGTATATGCTTCAGAGCTGCATTGAAGGCCATTTTGGTCCATTGCAGTTAATGTATAATCAGGATTACTATTATCTAAAGTTAATGTAATACTAATCCCATCATCCGCTGTTGTGGGATTGGAACCAAGGATTGCTGTTCCGCTTAAATCAAAAGGCCCACCACCACTAACAGTAATATCTACCGAGTAGGTACTGTTATCTATACAACTTGCTGCGCCAACTGAAATTGTTGGAAGTCCAATAATATTCGTTGGTATTAGTATTTGGGTAGGGCAATTGACTCCATCATCAAAAAGCGCCCATAAATTAGAACTGTTTGTTATTGTTTGATCATTAACAGGATCAATTAGTGTTCCTCCAGCACTTGGTACACCATCATACCAACTTACGGTTCCGCTACCAATAGAACTATCATAAGTACTTAAATCGATTCCACTTGCAGAACCACTATTAAGTATATCTTCACATAATTCAATAGTGGTAGGATTAACAAGAGCTAAAGAATTGATAGTTACCTCATCACTAGCAAGATCAGGACAAACACCATTCGTTAAATATTCGACAGTATAAGTTGCCCCTGCCACTCCATTAGTAATAACTCCAGTAGAGGGATCAATAGTCGCTCCATCTGTAGGAATAGGATTCAATGTAAAAGTGCCTCCACTTGTAATAATATCAGCAGGGCCACTTGGAGGGCCTTCACAAAAATCCTCAAAGGTGAAAGAGGCATCATCAGAAGGTAAAACAGTAACATCATCAATAAAGCTGTCTGAACATCCTCCACTAGTGGTGTACTCTACATCATAAATAGCATTTTCTACCCCATTACTAATAACCCCAGTTGTAGGGTCAATAGTGGCTCCGTCTCCTAAATCAGGATTAAATGCGAAACTACCTCCACTGGTGATAATATCAGCAGGGCCATTAGATTCTCCAAAACAATAATTTTCAAATGAAAAGCTGGCATCATCTAAATCAATGACTAGGACGTCTTGGATAGAATTGTTTGAGCAAGTACCAGCAGTGGTATATTCAACGGTATAAGTCGCTCCAGCGACTCCTCCCGAAATTTCCCCACTAGTCGCATCTATAGTCGCTCCATCTGTGGGAGCAGGATTAAAATCAAAAGTACCTCCACTAGTAATAATATTAGTTGGTCCATTCGTTGCGCCTTCACAATAATCCTCAAAATCAAAGTTAGGATCATCAAGGTTAGTAACGAGTACTTCTTGAGTAGAGCTATTAAAGCAAGTTCCAGTAGTGGTATATTCAACAGTATAGGTTACTCCAGCGACTCCTCCCGCAATTTCGCCAGTAGTCGCATCTATTGTTGCTCCATCTCCAGGATCAGGATTAAAATCAAAAATACCTCCACTAGTAATAATATTAGTTGGTCCATTCGTTGCGCCTTCACAATAATCCTCAAAATCAAAGTTAGGATCATCAAGGTTGGTAACGAGTACTTCTTGAGTAGAACTATTAAAACAAGTACCAGTAGTGGTATATTCAACGGTATAAGTTGTTCCCGCAACTCCTCCTGTAATTTCGCCAGTAGTCGCATCTATAGTTGCTCCATCTGTGGAAGCAGGATTAAAATCAAAAGTACCTCCGCTTGTGATAATGTTAGTCGCTCCATTAGCTGCTCCAATACAATAATCTTCGAAATCAAAACTGGCATCTTCTAGACTAATGACTAATACATCCTGTGTAGAACTATTGGCGCAAGCGCCACTAATTGAGTATTCTACTGTATAGGTTGTTCCACCAATACCTCCTGTAATTTCTCCTGTGGCCGAATTTATAGTTGCTCCATCAATAGGAGCAGGATTGAAGTCAAAAGTACCTCCAGCAGTAATAATCATAGTAGCTGAATTGGCAGCCCCTTCGCAATAATCATCCAATTCAAAAGAGGCATCAGCAGTACTAAGAATCGTAACATTTTGCGTCTCTATACCTGGGCAGACCGCAGCAGCTGTTGTATACTCCACAGTATAAACGGCTCCAGCGACTTCTCCACTAATGACACCAGTAGCTGCATCTATTGTTGCTCCATCTCCAGGATCAGGATTAAAAGTAAAGCTTCCTCCTGGCACTGTGACACTAGCTGGCCCATTAGTCTGACCAGTACAAAAATCGTCAAAAGTAAAACTACCATCTTCTGAAGGGGCAACATTTACAGTAACAGAATAATCAGTATTGACGTTGCCACAAGCATCTGTATAAGTCAGGTTATAAGTAGTGGTCACTGTAGGGCTCGCTGTGGGATTGGGTACATTAGCATTATTTAAACCAGTAGGCGGATCCCAGCTGTAAGACTCTATTAAAGTTGAATTATTAAAAGTGCTGTTTGCATTAATCATTACATTATCTCCTTCACAAATATCATGTGGTCCGTCTACACTCAAAAAACATTCATCAAATTTAACTTGTTGCAGGTTGTTTAATCCGCCTGTTGAAGCTGTAAAACCCCACCATACTAAGCTATTTCCACCAAAAATATTCGTTACTATATCATAATTCAGGCTTAGCCTGAGTTCACAATCAAAATATACCTCCATTAGTTGGGTTGCTGGATCCCAGCTAATATTTACTATATGATCTAAGCCATCTTCGGTATTAACACTAGTAGCAGACATATTCACAGGGCCTGCCAAATTATTTGCCGTTCCATGATTGGTATCACCATCCCTCAAAAAAGCAATATGATCATTCGGCACATCATTATTAAACTGCCCACCAGCATTATCATAGGTATCAAACTCAATTCCGAAAGAAGGAACCATGGTACCATTTCCGTAACCAATAAATTCTCCACCGCCACCTTGAGCGGCTGTACCCAAACTTTGCAAGGCAAATACAATCCCATCTGCTCCATCAAAATTCCCTAAGAAAAGAACTGCATTTAACTCAAATGGAACATTTAAATCAATTTGTGTATTATTCCATAAACTCCCTAACTGAGTATTGATGGCTGGTGTTAAGGTATAACACCCATCAGCATTAAGGCTGGCATCACCATTTAAGGTAAATTGAGCATTAAGTGAAGAACAAAATAAGAAGATCAAAAATGCAATTGTACAATAAAGTCTCATGAGAAGCTTCGTTTATAATTCAGATGTCGTTGTTTATATATCTAAGATACAAACTAATTTGTAAATGCTGCTTGGTGTCAAGTTCAAAGTACCCAATATGACAAATTTTAATTTAGAATTTATTGTTATTGCAAAGTTGTTGCATTTGATCGGCTGATTTAAAGAAGTGATAAACTATTTATGCTTGAATCTGTTTATGGAAGAGAGTGATTGAAAGATTGAACTTAATAATATAATGAGAGTATCAGTATTTAGAAAAACCCATTTTAATTCAGCACATAGGCTTCATAATCCTAATTGGAGTGATGAACGCAATCAGGAGGTTTTCGGATTATGCAATAACCCTAATTATCATGGCCACAATTATGATTTGATTGTAAAAGTAACAGGTGAAGTGGATCCTGAGACAGGTTATGTAATTGATTTAAAAATTCTAAAGGATATCATCAAAAGGGAAGTCTTACTACGTTTTGATCATAAGAATCTGAATCTAGATACTGAGGAGTTTAAAGAACTCAACCCAACAGCAGAAAATATTGCTATTGTCATTTGGAATATATTGAGAAAACACTTGGATCAAAAATTGGATATACAAGTTCGTCTTTATGAAACGCCTCGCAATTTTGTGGAATTTCCTGCTTAATCAGCCCGAAATCAAAAAAATTAAGAAAAAAATGAGTATTTGACGTTACCTTTTGGGGGTAGCTTACGTTATAAGAGTGAATCCGCAATTCCCAAGTGCATATTCAAACACCTCTTTTAGGTCAAAACTGATAAGCTCGTGATTAAAATATCACGAGCTTCAGCTTGGCTTTTCTTTCCTTTTTTGCTTCTAATCATTCATACATTAATAGATAAGTTGGATAGTGGTCGCTATAGCCACCATAATAATTAGGGCCGCCATAGGTTTTATTTGGGCGAGGTCCGTATTTAGGATCATTATAGGTCATCCATTGCTCTATTTGTACTTCAGCACTATTAGGCGCTGCATATAAGCCTTTCTTATCATCAATGAAATTGCCTGATACAATGATTTGATCTAAGACATTCCAATTTCCTCTATAATTATAAGTCCCTTTCCCTTCATCTGATAAGTGGGATGATAAGTTGTAAAGCTGATCATGCGTGATGGATTTATTTTCGAGCTTAGCTTGTAATACTTCTTTGATACTATTATTATTAGGCTCATCATTAAAATCACCCATGACGATAATTTTTGGGTCTTTTTCGTTTTTGTAAATTTCGTCTATTTGTTTGCGCACTACTTTAGCACAAGCTAACCTTTTAGGTTCGCTATCTTTGAGTCCACCTCTTCTGGAAGACCAATGATTGACAAATATATGGATTGTTTCATTGCTGCTTATCCAATTTCCCTTCACGTATAAAATGTCTCTGGTTGTTTCGTGTTGATAAGGAGCAGGGAGTTGGACATTGAGCATTTTTTTGGAAATAAACTCAAAGACCGTTTTATTGTATATAAGGGCTACATCTATTCCTCTCATATCATTAGAGTTTTGGTGAACAATGCCCATTTCTTTGCCATTGGTAGGCGCTCTTTTTATTAAGTCTTTGAGTACTTTTTCATTTTCGACTTCGCAGACACCTAAGATATCAGGCATTTCTCCCCAACTGCTAAGTACTTTATTGAGATCATCTAATTTTTTAATGTAGCGTTCTTGATTCCATTTTTTATCAGCATTGGGTAAGAATTCGTCATCCTTTGTTTTGGGGTCATCTACTGTATCAAATAGGTTTTCTACATTATAGAAGGCCAGTAGGTGTTTACCATCCTTTGGATTATAATTGTTGTTGTTTGTTGTATTAGTCTGTCTGTTACTATTAGTACTATTATTAGTATTGCTTACGACTTCTGTAGGAGTGCTGTTTGTTTGGTCTTTAGATCCTTTATTTCCTAAGGTATAGTAGAAAACAATTCCAGCTAATAGGAATAGGATCAGTATTGGTAGTAAATATCTCATACTTGCTTGATTCGTGTATTGGTTAACTAATTACAACCCCTCTGCCCTTCGGGCATCTCCCCTTGAATAAGGGGAGAATTGAAATATAAGGAATGAAACATTCATCATTTATAGTTCATCATTATTCTCGGCTTAGGGATGGTAGCGGTATGTGGCGTACATGTAGCGACTTACGGCGCTTAGCGATGCGCAGGCTCCAATAAGAGACAAGCAGTGCTTAGCAGAGTAGGAGCGGCATAGCCACATAATAGCGGACAGCCCGACCCCTTGCACCAATACGGGCAGACACATAGGTCTGCCCCTACATTGGTATTGGTGCAAGGGGGAAGCCCCAAAGATACTAAATAGAACGGCAAATAAGAGGATAAATTACTATACTGTTGCCATTTGGGCTAAGATTTTTTTGAGACCGTCTTTTAGGGAAATTGGTTGACGATTAATGAGTTGTAACATTTTGTTGTTATCTGGCATACGTCTTTTCATGTCACCTTCTTCGAGAGGGGGGAGGTGAATGAGTTGTGATTTGGAGTCGGTAATATCAATGATTGTTTTGGCTAATTCTAGGATGGTGGTCTCGACGCTGCTGCCAATATTAATGACATCATTGACGCATTCATTTTGGTAGAAAGTAAGTAAGGCCGTATCGATATTGTCATCAATGAAGCAGAAAGTACGCATTTGGAGGCCGTCGCCATTGATGGTAATATCTTGATTTGATAGGGCTGCGCGCATGAATTTGGAAACGACAAAATCGGTGCTTTGCTTTGGACCGAAGGTGTTAAAGAAGCGGTAAATGGTATATTCTAAACCGAATTCTTCATAATAAGAACGGCAGAATGCTTCTCCTACATTTTTGACGACGGCATAAGGTAGTCGTGAATTAAGTGGCGTATTATATTCATCTTGTGGGTAGCTGACAGACTCGCCATAAACCTCTGATGAGGAGGCATAAAAGACTCTTTTGACGCCAGTATTTTTAGAAAGATTGAGTATGTTTTTGATGCCATCTATATCATCTAAAACTTGTACTGGATGATCAAGTGTACGCTGTACACCGACGACTGCGGCATAATGAAAAACGTAATCAAAGGAATAGGAAATCATGATAGGAGCGATATCTTTATATTGATTGATATCGCTTTTGATAAACTTCCAATTTTTGTATTCTTCGGATGGTAGATTACTTTTTTTGCCAGTCAGTAAATTATCAACAATAACGACAAAATTATCAGCATCTTGAATTAATTTTTCGGCTAAAGAGCTACCGATAAAGCCAGCGCCGCCAGTCACTAAAATTTTTCTCATATTTCAATTAGATGTTTATTGAAAATTAATGTTCAAATGGGATTATAATGTAAGTGAAATAGAAGAAATAAAATGAGCCAAATTAAATGCAAGATTTTTGGCTGTTTTTAGGCAAAAAAATGTTGCATAGCAGAGCTATGGGACAATTTTTTTAACGAAGAAACAGCCGAAAAGATAAGGCTTAATGGCGCAGTTTATTTATTTTGTTTCACTAAAGGTTGTACAAAGATACTAAATCGTTGCATGAAATTCTTTTTGTGATGCTAAGAAAGGCGTAAAAAGTGTAATTTAGGACTACTTAATCCCTGCTAAGCCTTCATTCACATTCACGACTAAGTCACCGATTCGCTCTGCGCTATTGATAAAATCTAAAAACAAAATCCCCATTTTGGCGGCATAATTCTTCTTGCTCAATTGATTATTATAGTGGCCTTCTACTAGTTTTCCTCTTAATTGGTTGATTTCTTTCTCTAAATTCATAACGGATTCCATATCAATATGATCAGAAGAGACCAGCATGTTTTCATTCATTTTTTTGATGGCCTGGTTTACTAAATCATAAATACTTTCCATTTCTTTTTTCATAATCTGCGGAAAGACTAAATTCTCATTTTCCATTTTCTCGTGATTAAAACTCAGGCGGAAGAAGATATCAGCCATTCGTTCCAAATCATCGACCATACTAAACATACTTTTTACTTTTTTGGCCCCTCTTTCGCTTAAATTAGTAGAACCGATTTTGGCCAAGAAATTACAAATCTCCTCCTCTAAATTATCCGTGATTTCCTCTCGCATACGAATCTTCTCTCTCAATCTAACTTTATCATTGCCATCTTCAAAAAGCAGCATCATAATATTGCCATACATCATGCTAACTATCTTGCTAAATTCTATTAATTCTTTTTTGACTTCGGCAATATTCATTTCAGACGTACCCACCACAACCGATGGAATATGCTTGAGCTTAAAGTCTTCATCCGTTCCCCTTCCAGGAAATAACTTCATCACTAAATTTTCTAGCAATGGAATAAAAGCAAACAACAAGATAGTATTGAGAAGATTAAATAAAGTATGGAATAAAGCCAATCCCGCTAATTGCGTATTATCGATAATAGCATGACCAAAGATACGTGCGCTAAAATTAATAGCGGGTTGAATAATCGTTAATACCAATTGCGAAAACCATGGCAGAATAATCAGTATCCAACAAGCTCCAATAATATTAAAAAGGGTATGAAAACGAGCGGCTCTTTTAGCATGAATATTCGCAATACTGGCCGCCAAATTAGCAGTAATAGTCGTGCCAATATTTTCCCCGATCAACATTGCCGTAGCAGATTCAAAATTAATCCACCCTTGCGCCAAGAGCACAATAGTTAAGGCCATGGCCGCACTAGACGATTGAATAATCATCGTTACCAAACATCCAATAGCTAAAAATATAAAATTGGAAATAAAACCCGTTTGAGCAAAATCCTTCACAAATTCTAATAAAGCAGGATTCTCAATTGGATCTGGAATATTAGATTTCAAAAAGTATAAACCAATAAATAATAAACCAAAACCAATAATCGCTTCCCCAATACTTTTTAATTTCGCCCGCTTAGAAAAAAGCAAAGGTAAGGAAAGCCCAATCACAATAATCGAAAATGTTTTGATACTTGCATTATATCCCAAAGCTGCTAAAAACCAACCTGTTACCGTCGTTCCAATATTCGCACCCATCGTCACACTAATGGCCTCCGCCAAGCTCATCAGGCCAGCATTCGTAAAGCTCACAATCATTACCGAAGTAGCAGAAGAAGATTGAGTGATAGCCGTAATAATTGTCCCTGTGATCACTCCAAGCAAAGGAGTGGAGATAGTAGTACGTATCAGTTGCCGTAACTTAGATCCAGCGACTTTTTGTACACCTTCACTCATCGTTTTCATTCCAAAAATGAAAATTCCCAACGAGCCTAAAAGGACTAAAAGGTTAATTATTATTGTCATTCAGCTATTTAAAATACTAGCCTCAAATTCAGGAACAACTTTCTACTGTTTTAAATGAGTTCAATATAGATACTTACCTAAACGATTACACAAATTAACGAATATTACTAGTTCTCCAATATGGGGCTTCCCATGCGTAAGCAATGCAGAGGATACAGCACGAACCAATTCATCATTATGCATTTATCATTTATCATTCGCCGAAGGCGCATGGTCGGGCTGTCCGTTCTTATGTAGCTATGCCGCTCCTACTACGCTAAGCGCTGCTTGTCTGCCTTTCAGGCCAGCCATCGCATCACTAAGCTACGTAAGTCGCAGCATGGACGCTACATACCACTTCCATCCCTAAGCCGTTTTATGGCTTCCTATTCATCAAATTTATATCCGATTCCCTTAACGGTCTTAATATAAGTACTACCTAACTTCTCTCTCAACTTTCTAATATGCACATCTATTGTTCTATCTGTCACAATCACATCTGGCCCCCATACAGTATTATATATTTCCTCTCGCTTAAACACCTTTCCAGGCTTAGAAGCTAACAAGGCTAATAACTCAAATTCCTTCTTAGGAAGATAACGCTTTTCCTCTCGTTGAGTGACCTCATATTTTTCAATATCAATGACCAAATCTTTAACTTTGATACAAGTACTATCATTGATATTTTTATATCGTCTTAAAATAGCCTTAACCCTACTAATGAAGATTTGTATTTTCAGTGGTTTTGAAATATAATCATCAGCTCCCACTTCCAAGCCTTCAATCTGAGAACCATCTCCACCCTTAGCAGTCAAAAAGATGATTCTAATATCATTATATTTTGGATTAGAGCGGATAACTCTACAAGTTTCGATACCATCCATTTCAGGCATCATAATATCCAAAATCACCAAATCAGGAGAAAGCTGACCAATAGAATCAATTGCCTCACGTCCATTTTTAGCTTGATAGGTTTGATAGCCCTCTTTTGTCAAATTATAACTCAACAATTCTCGAATATCAGGCTCATCATCAACTATCAAAATCTTTATTTCACTATTATTCATATTTTTAATTTTCAGCTTTGTGTTTTTTTATTCCAATATCACTGATCTTACTCTAAAACTTTAAGCAAATCTATATAAAGCTAACTAATAAGCTATTAACTCATCGTTAATTTTTCAATTACTTACTTATTAAGTAGTTGAAGGTAATTATTCGTGCATTCTTGATGAGCTTATTTTTAGTTTAGACAAGGCGCTTTTCGCTAGTAATAGCAGGGCTATTGCTAAGAAAAGCAAGGCAGGATAAGCTAAAAAGAGGCCATCAGAACTGCCGAAATAATTAACTTTAGCTACTTATAGGCCTTTTATCATTACAATCTCAATTAAATGAACGTTTGGTAAAAACTTCATAATTTG
>JAHDDN010000141.1 GCA_020629335.1 Chitinophagales bacterium
AGCTGCTTAAATCGCCTTCTTCTATCGCTAAAGTAATACCGCCACAGGCGTCATTACTACCGTTGTCTATATCAGCAGCGACTATGCTGGCATTGCCTGTTGCGTCTAATTGAACCGTGATGTCTTGACAAACTGTTACGGGATCTACATTATCTTCTACTGTTACGCTCGCATCACAAGTGCTTACATTTCCGTTCGCATCCGTGACTACTAAAGTCACGATTTGAGTGCCGACATGTGTACAATCGAAGCTGCTTAAATCGCCTTCTTCTATCGCTAAAGTAATACCGCCACAGGCGTCATTACTACCGTTGTCTATATCAGCAGCGACTATGCTGGCATTGCCTGTTGCGTCTAATTGAACCGTGATGTCTTGACAAACCGTTACGGGAGCTACATTATCTTCTACTGTTACGCTCGCATCACAAGTGCTTACATTTCCGTTCGCATCCGTGACTACTAAAGTCACGATTTGAGTGCCGACATGTGTACAATCGAAGCTGCTTAAATCGCCTTCTTCTATCGCTAAAGTAATACCGCCACAGGCGTCATTACTACCGTTGTCTATATCAGCAGCGACTATGCTTGCATTGCCTGTTGCGTCTAATTGAACTGTGATGTCTTGACAAATCGCTGCTGGATCTACATTATCTTCTACTGTTACTGTTGCTGTACATGAGTCTGAATCACCTGCTGTATCTGTGACTGTTAAGGTAACTGAATGGGTGCCTACTTCTGTACAATCGAATGCGGTATCTCCAGTTAAAGTCATTGAGGCCAAGCCACATTCGTAAGTACTGCCATTATCAATATTATCTGTGTTGATGCTTGCATTACCTGCTTCATCTAATTGTACTGTTATGTTTTGACAATTAGCTACTGGAGCTGCACAACATGGGAAATTGTCGTCTGCTACTGTTACTGTTGCTACACAAGATGAGCTATTTCCATTAACATCTGTAACGGTTAGTGTTACTGGGAATGAATCTCCTGCATCTTCACAGGTAAAGCTTGTAGTTCCTCCCGTAATAGTTACTGACTCGATTCCACAGGCATCACTGCTACCATTATCTATATCGGCTGCTACGATGCTTGCATTGCCAGTTGCATCTAATTGAACTGTTATATTTTGACATACTGCTGTTGGGGCTACAGTATCTTCGAGTGTTACTGTCGCATCACAAGAAGCAGTTTTACCGAAACCGTCTGTTACTATTAAAGTGACAGTATGTGTACCGATATTGGTACAATCGAAACTAGTTAAATCGCCCTCTTCAATACTTAGGGTAATTCCGTCGCAGGCTTCACTGCCATTATCTAATTCTGGAGGTGTGATAGTTGCATTTCCATCCGCGTCTAATTGTACTGTTACATCTTGACAGATTGCACTTGGTTCACATATCAGGCCACCACATCCTTCTTCTCCAATTATCGTTGCACTACAAGCATATGGGTCCCAATTACCATCCACATCGTAAATAAGACCATCCTCATTTACGTATCCTGTATTTGTTTGAGTCAATACTGCTGGGAAGCTATCTTGATCTGGATCTGTTACGGGCTCTACTAATAATTGATCCAGATTTACCCAACCTTGTCCTGCATCTATTTGTGGCGTAATCGTAAAGTGGGCTGATATATCATGCATATAGAGCCTTACTCTTAACCAATTCAAACCACAAGTGGATGGGGCTGTTTCTGGAATATCATAAGTCCCTACAAACTGATCAGTAGCTGTAGGAAAGGTACTGCCATCAGTAAAGAAGGCAACTTCACACATATTAGCTAAGTCTGGACCTACGAAAAAGGATCCAGCATCCCAACGTCCACCACTAAATCTAAAGCCTACTTGGCTTTGTAGATTAGGAACTGCTATCCAAAAGTCAATTTGAATTAGCTCTAAGGGATTTTCTTGGCCTCCTTTCCCATTACAATTGCATGTTCCTTGTTCTGCAAAACCATTACAACCTACATCTTCTGAGCTTTGAGGTAGGAAATCAATATTTCCTGAAGCTGAAGGAACGCCGCCTGTAAATGCGGGTAAACCATGTGTATCAAAATCACAGAAGAATTGTTCGATGTATCCATTGTGTGCGGCATTCATCGTGATATTAAATATTGGTTCGTTATTACCTGCACATTTTCCCCAGTATTGGTAATATACTTCTGGGTTAGATGGCAAGATTGGCGTCTCATACGTAGCTGCCAATGCTTCATCACAATTGTAATTTGGTATCACTACTACTTCTGTTGGATTACCTGGTGTTACGCTACAAGATGCGGGGTCTGTATAAAGCGTACCTACATCACTGGAAGCTTCCGCATTATTTTGAGGATAACATGGATCTTGAGCGTTAAGTGTTTTTCCTATACAAAACAATAATAAGAGTAAGAATAAGCTTTCTCTTAACATAGGATTTTTTAAATACTTATTGGAATTCTTGCTTTTCATTTTATTCTAGTTTTTTAATTCAATTTTAGTTTTTTGGCTTAGGGATGGTAGTGGTATGTGGCGTCAATGGGGCCGCTTACGTAGCTTAGTGGTGCGCAGGCTCCGTAAAGAGACAAGCAGCACTTAGCGTAGTAGCGGACACATAGCCACATAAGAACGGACAGCCCGACCCTATACGAGCTAAAAATTAGTTCGTTCAAAGCTTGTAAGCTTTGTTTTGTGATAATGGTATTAAAAGGTAATTAGCGAGTATGGGGGAAGCCCCAAATATTTATTAAGCAGCTAAGTAATTATAGGTTGTTAATACTGCTTATTGTCATTAATTAAGTGTGGCAAAAAATCAATTTATTATCAATGTGTTTTAATGCTGTCATTATTGCTGTTTTGTTATTAGTTCGGATAAATACAATGAAATCATTTAAAGTTTTCCTACTGGCTTAGAAAATGGCTGTTTTTCTGTATTTCTTCGTTATTTTTTCGGTTCGTAGCCCTGCTATGCACCTCAAAAATGCCTTGAACTACGAAAAAACAGCTAATTTTCAGCTTCATTATAAAACTTTAAATGAGTTCAATATAAAACTTATAGTGCGATAAAAATGGTTAATCTTACACTCTGCTTGTACGCAAATAAATTCATAGGGTTTCACGCCACTCAATTAAAAACGAATTTTTATTTTAAGTCCTTGATAATCAATTTGGGTAATTAGCCAATTGATATTCAACAAATAAATAGTTTATTACTGAATCATATTGTTTATATTTTATTATTTCTTTTCGTCGAACTTAATTGAGGCTTTGACGATTAATTTATTGAACTCGTTTAACGTTTTTTGTGGAGTCTTAAACTATATTCATGAAAAGAGTTTTTATTAATTGTATCATTTGGGTACTGCCTGCTTTACTTTTATCGCAAGATCGCTTACATACATTATTGGATGTTGGTCAAGCATTTGAGTGTTGTGTGAATGATCCTCAGCAACAATCCGAAATCAAGGCGGGAGTAGATCAACTGAGCCAAGGGGAGCAATATGAGCTATCTAAGAAGTATTCTAAGGCTTTAGATTTTTATAGAAATGGCTTAGCTTTTTTTAAGGCTTTAGAAGGTGCTTATAAGGATTGTCCTGATGCTATTTGGGCTGGCAAAGCTTATGCTCACCAATATTTGGGTCATTATTTTCGTTTTGTGCAAAAGAATTATACGAAGGCTTTGAAGCAATATGGGAGTGAGTTAAAAGTGTATACGACATATGCTGATGAGGCTATTCGGCGAGAATCGCCCTATTGTTTTTTATTGGAGAAGGAAGATTTGTATGCGAATAAATTCAATACTAAATGGGAATTGAAGCAGACTTTTAAATTGAATGAAAAAGAGATTGCTTTAGAGAAAAAGCTTTACGGGCATTATGAGTTTGGGAATCATTTATTTAGAATGGCGGCTATAGCTGAAAATTTAGCAAATCTTCATAATGATCAAAATGAGTTGCAAACAGCTTTTGAGTATTTGGATTTAGCAGAGCGGGCTTATCGGGACTTATCTTTGAAATCTCACACTTTTATTTTTAGGGCTGACTTCCCAATGTTGGAGGAGATTGATAAAGAGAGTTTTGTGTTTCGCTTGGCAAATGTGCTGGAAACAAAAGCGGGTTTATTAGAAGACATTAGGGAGTACGAGGATGCCGCTCAACTTTATGTGGAGGCTATTCAGTTGCGTGAAAGGATGATAGGGAAACCATCTGAAGGTGTTGAATTAGGTCAAACTTTAGTGCTCTTGAGTGAGCTTTATCGCATTTATTTGGATGATCAAGGCAAGTCAGTTTTGACTGCTGAAAAGGCGATTAGCTATATGGATGAAATAATTCAAAACAAGAAAGCTATTCAGCATCACAAGTCAGCTAAGGATGTGAAAAGAAAAGCGCAGTTGGTGATTCAGCGGTGGGGGGAATAAACCCAGAATTTTACAACCACCCCTTGCCCCTCCTTATTTAAGGAGGGGGATATTAAATCCCCTTTAGGGATTATTTTTAAGAAGGGGAATGCTTAGTTGACTTTGATGTCACCTACTAATTGCATGATTTCTATTTCTGTGTTTTTTAGATTTAGAATGGCGTTTAGTTTGGATTGATTGGCGTTTAGATAAGATAATTGAATCGCTCTATAATCAAATGAATTCATTTGCCCTCCTTTGAAACGTTCCTGTGCAATATCTATATTTTGTTGTGCATTTTCTAATAAGCGATCTGTGATATTGATTAATTGTAATTGCTGATTATAGCTGGCTAATAGATTTTGTAGCTGCGCAGAAAGCTGTCTTTTCAGGTCGTCGATATTGAGTTGTGCGTTTAAAACTTCCAGTTCTGCACTTTGGATATTTCGTTTGACTGCACCGCCATTGTATAAATTATAAGAGAGGCCCAGATTGATGTAACCATTGCTGGCATTTCCATTTTGCAATTCAAAGGGGTCCCCTGTTTGTGGGTTAGTAGCAAATAATTTGAATAGGCTTCCAGACATTCCTAATCCACCTCCTAAGCTCACTCTTGGATACTTTGTCGTTCGTTGCAAATCTGTATTTATCTTGGCTAACTCTCTATTAATCATTAAGTTTTGTACATTTCGATTATTGGAATACAATTTGCTTTGTAGCTCTTCAAACACATAAGGCTTGGGTTCAAAAGTCAGTTTATCTGTCAATGTATATTCCTTTTCTACGTCCTCCTCTCCCATTGCTATATTCAAATTTCTGAAGGCCGTTTCTATTCCGTATTGCTGAATAATGTAAGTCGTTGAGTCATTTAAATAAGCATCCTGTGTCTGCAACAAATCGAAGCTACCCGCCTGCCCAAATTCTTTTCTCACTTCTTGATAGCGAATTCTGTCACGAGACAAATCCAACAATTGATCTAATACGTCTAATTGTTCTTGTTGGACTAAAATCTGATAGTAAGCTTGCATGATATTTTTCATCATCCCCTCCACAGCTAAGCTCACATTATGCTCACTTTGATTTTGCAGTTCTGCTAATCGCCCTTTATTGACATCCACTTTATAGCCATCAAAAATCACCCAAGTGGCGTCAAGGCTGCCGTTTAGTCCGCCATTATAAAAAGCCCCGTTAATGAAAGAGGCTGGGTTATTTTGATCGTTCAAATTATTCTGAACACCCACATTTAAATCAACTTTTGGATAGCGACCCGCAGCGGCTTCCGAATTATTGGCCTTGGCAATTTCTACTCCTCGCTTGGCTATTTGAATTTGATAATTATTTTTCAAACCAATCGCAATGGCCTCTTCTACGCTCAAATTTTCTTGCGCATCAATTGCTAAAGTAAATAATGATAAACTTGTTAAAAATATGATTAATCGCATACGTTTGATTAAGTTTTTGTTTTTTGGGGCTTCCCCGATTATTTTTGCCATCGTTGGGCCGACACATCGGTACGGCCCCTACGGACGATGGCAAAAATAATCGGGTCGGGCTATCCGCTCTTATGGGGCTATGTCATTCCTACTTTGCTAAGCTGTACTTGTCTGCCACTGCGTGGCCAGCCTGCGTCCAGCTAAGCGCCGTAAGTCATGCCATTACGCCCCATACCGCTTCTATCCCTAAGCCAGTTTCGTAAGGTTGGACGTTGTTGTAGATGGACGTTGCGGTGCAACGTCCCTACGGGAACCTAATGGCGCACTTATGCGCCATTAGGTAAACATTCCTGTGATTTGCATGATGACCATTACGACGGCAAAAAATCCACCTAATGATAATGCTCCTGCTATCAACCAAAGGAAGAAGTAATTGACTCGGCCTGCTACGGCGGGTTCTACCTGTTCGTAGGCAAATTTTTCGCCTTCCCAGAAATTGGCTGACCATACTTTTATTCTGTTTGTCCAGATTAATAATACTGGCAGCAAGATCAAGATAATGAATGTCACGAGTAATAAACCAAAGGCAACTGATACCGCAACAGGAATTAGGAATTGTGCTTGAAAGCTTTTTTCAAACATCAATGGCGTCAATCCTGCAATAGTTGTTACAGAGGTTAATAAAATGGGTCTGAATCTGGAGACACCTGCTTGATAGACGGCATCCATTTGCTTCACCCCATCTTTTAAGAGATTATTATAGGTGGTGACAAAAACCAAGGCATCATTGACTAGTATACCGATTAAGGCGATCACTCCTAAGATAGAAAATAAACTCACAGGCATTCCCATTAAATAATGCCCCATTCCTACACCAACTAATCCGAATGGAATTAGTGCGAAAACGACCAAGGTCTGACTGATTGACCTAAAGGTTAAGGCAATTACAAAGAACATCAAAATAAAGATAACAGGCATAATCACTTGCATCGACTCTTGGGTTTCTTTTTGGCTTTTGTTTTGGCCTTCAAAGGAAGCGACTACTGATGGATAATCTTTTAGTACTGTTGGCACTATATTGCTGACTAATTCGGTGGTAATATCACTCACCGACACATCATCATCTGCGACATCTGCTTCGATTTTTATTTCTCTTTTTCCGTCTAAATGATTAATAGAAATGACTCCTCTTTCAATTTCAAAATCAGCGATCTCATGCAATGGAAATTCTCTTCCATCAGCAAATCGGATACGCATATTTTTGAGCTTAGTAATATCATTTCTATCTGATTGATCATAGCGTACCCAGACTCTTACCTCGTCTACCCCTCTTTGTAAACGCTGTACTTCACTTCCAAAGAAGCCTTGTCTCACTTGTGAGACGACTTCTTGTAGATTTAGGCCCAAGAAAAGTGCTTTTTCTTTAAGACTCAGATTGATTTCTTTTAAGCCCTCTTGATCATTAGTGACGACATCTTTTAAATCTTTCATATCTTTTAGCTGATCGGCTATGCCGTTTACAGCTCCTTGAAGTTCTTGATAATTATTGCCTAATAAAGAAACGGATACTGGCTTACCAAATACGGAACGCCCTCCAAATGATAAGACTTCCGCATCAGGAATTGGGCCTGCTTTTTCTCGAATAGCCGAGCTGACCATTCTGGCTGTTAGGTCTCCTCTGGACTCTCCATCTAAAAGGGTAATGTCTAAGCCTCCTTCAAATGGATTCGGTCCGATTTTCTTTTCTACTTTAACGATAGGAGATTTTTCGTCCGCAAAGTATTCCTCTTTAAATTCTTCATTGACCTCCCAAGCTACTTTCTCTAATTTGTCTAACCAGCTTTCGGTGATGTATTCACGAGTACCTGTTGGCATTTTTAGGCTGACATTTATATTATCCGTTGGTAGGTTAGGGAAGAATGTGGCTTGTATGAAGCCTCCTCTAAATCCTCCTATCACGACCAGTAGACTACCAAATATAAAAGCAATCATCAATGCTTTATTATACATGGCAAACTTCAAGACGGGAGCATATAATTTGTCTCGTAAGAAATTCATCAAGGCATCTAATCCTTGACTTAATTTATTAGGCTTGCTCTCTTTATCTAATGCTTTAGAGTGAGCTACGTGAGCTGGTAAAATTATCGCTCCTTCTACTAATGAAAAGATTAATGACCAAATCACCACTATAGACATTTCTGCAAATATATCTCCTAATCGTCCTTTGATAAAGAAGAAAGCGGAAAAAGCAATAATAGTTGTTAAGATGGCTGAAATAACGGCGGGTAATACTGACATTACCCCTTCTATAGCCGCTTCCATCCGAGGCATTCCTTGCTCATGTTTTTGATAGATGCTCTCAGCTATTACAATCCCATCATCTACCAGAATACCAATAACCAAGATCATCCCAAATAAGGAAATAACATTAATAGTGGTACCTAAAGCATAACAAACCATAAACATTCCTGCAAAAGATATAGGAATAGACAAGGCCACCCAAAAGGCCAATCGCCAATTAAGAAAGATCGCCAACAAAATGACTACTAGGGTAAAACCGACTATTCCATTTTCTGCTAATAAGTTAATTCTTTGATTAAGTGTAATGGAAGAATCCCTTACTATGGTCGCTTTAACCCCTAGATCTCGTTCATTAAATTCCTCAATATAATCGCGTACTAAGCCTGCTATGCTTAGCATATCTTCCTCTAAGGTGTTTTGTACATTGACTACTACCGAAGGAGCACCATTCATAAAAGAACGACTTGGGTTTTCTGCCCATTGGTCTTTGATATCCGCTAATTGATGTAGTCTTACTACACTTCCATTGGGATTGGTTTTGACTACTATATTTCTTAGTTCTTCTGCGTAGTATTTTTTATTTTTTGCTCGAATGAGTAATTCTTCTTTGGCTCCTTTTACCTTTCCTCCTGTAATTTCAAGATTGGATGCGCGAACGGCTTGAGTCGCTTGGGCAAAAGTTACTTGATAAGCTTGTAGGGCAGATTCTCGGAAACTGATTTCTATTTCTTCTTCTGGGAAACCACTTAAGCCTACCTTGGAAATACCATCTAATGCAAGCAGCTCATCTTCTACTTGTCGACCAAATTGCTTGAGGGTACGTAGATCTACATCTCCACTTAGGGCAAAACTAATGGCAAAACCCAAGGCTTCTCGCTTATAAATAACAGGTGGTTCCATAGCCGCTGGAAAACTACTAATTCGATCCACTGCATTTTTGACATCTTGCAGAATAATATCAGTATCATAACCTTGTAGTACTTCTACCGTAATATTACCTGCATTCTCTGATGATACAGAGGATATCTGTTCGATACCTGTTAAGCCTTTTAGGTTTTCTTCTATTTTGAGGACGATTCCCTCCTCTATTTCTTCTGGGGAAGCTCCTGGAGAAACCGCTTGTATGCTAATCGTTCTACTTTCTGTTTCTGGAAAGAAGGTAGACTTCATACTCGTCATTCCAAAAATCCCAGCGGCAAATAAGAGTACCATAATGAGATTTCCAGCAATAGGATATTTAATAAAGTAGTTGATAAAACTTCTCATCTTACTGGACTTTTACTTTCATACCTTCAAAAGCAGCAGGTACTTTTCCATCTACAATTTGTTGCCCATTTTCAAGCCCTCTGATAATGGCTTTATCTCCACTAATTCGCACTATTTCTATGGGCAAGAGCTTTAAAAAACTATCCTTGACGGTATAGACTGCCTTTTGATTGATAATTAAGTCTCGATTGATGGCGAAGGCATCTGCTATGGAATTGGCAGCGACTTTTCCTCTTAGGTACATTCCTTCTCTCAAGCCTTTTCCATTGACGCCGATATAGACGATAATGGATTGACTACTTGGATCTATTTGATCGCTAATTCTTTTTATTTTGCCTGTCCAAGTCCCTGCTACATCATCTGAGTATAACTCTACCGTATTTCCTTTTTCTAGGTATTTGAGGTCAGCCATGCTGACTGTTGCTTCTAATTCGTAATTGCCAGTGTTCATGAGTTGGCCGATGCTTTGGCCAGCTCTAACTAAACTTCCTTTATTGATGTCTGCTCTGGTTAGCACACCACTGAAGGGGGCATAAATGCTGTATTTGCTGAGTCTTGCTTCTGCGCTTTTGATGGAGTAAAATTGATTGTGTAGGTTACGAGCAGCGATGAAGTATTTTTCTTGATCGTTGATTGGTTCTGGGAGCGCTGTTAAGGTCTTTTTCACATCAAACTGATCGAGATAGCTTTTCCACCTTGTAAAACTCTCTGGATAATCAATCTTGAGGTCGGGCATTAGTTGAGTGATGGCATTCATTAGGCTGCTCCTTTGTGCCAATAAACTGAGGCGAGCTTCTTCTTGATCCACTCGCACTAGTAAGTCGCCCTTTTTAAAGTAGTTGCCTACTTTGAAGTCTTTGCCTGTTTCTATTAACATACCTGATACTTCGGTAAATAGGTCTAATTTATCGTAGGCGGCTAATCGGCCTTGTATTTCTATGTCTGCCCCTATTTTTTCTAAGGCTACTTCCATCATACTGACGCCTCTTGCTTCGCTTGATTTGGCGGGTGCTTTTTTAGGTGGTTCTTTTTTCTTGCTGAGTGATTGCATGGCGAATGCGGCACCAAAGAGCACCAGAAAGGCGGCGACTATACTTAATTTTCGGATGTTTTTATTCATACTAATGGTGGTCTATATTCTGCGTGAGGGATGGGAGCGGTATGTGGCGTACATGACGTAGCTTACGGAGCTTAGTGATGCGATGGCTGGCCCGAAGGGCAGACAAGCAGCGCTTAGCGTAGTAGCTACGGCATAGCCACATAAGAGCGGACAGCCCGACCATGCGCCTTCGGCGAACGATTAATGCATGATGATGAATGATTAATTCGGGCGGGCACAAGACCCGTCTCTAACAAACGCATGGGCACGCCCAAAGTCATTTTACTATTTTTGATATTGGGCGTATTTAAATCCTTAACAAGTTAGTTAATATACAGTTTATAAAAAACTTAATTAGCTTACTAAATTAGCAAATTGATTACTTTTGTAGTATGACAGCAATGGAGCAATATATTAAGGAAGTGTTAGTGAACCATTATGCTATTGAGCTATTTTCGGCGGAGAAAATGGATGGCTATGATAGTATTAATTTTAGATTGAAAACGGATCAGGGGAAGTTTGTTTTAAAGCTTTATGAGCCTTCGGAGGGTTTGATCCCGCTTTTAGAAGCGGAGAATGAGGTGATGATAAAATTAGCTAAAGAACTGTTGCCAGTCGTGGTTTCTCATCCGATTGCGAATCAAGAGGGGGATTATTTGACTACTATATCGCTTGAGAAATATCGAATTGCTCGATTGCTGAATTTTGTGGAAGGGACTTTTCTGGGAAAGGCTGAACGGAGTGATGCTTTGTATCAGTCTTATGGTGGTTTTATTGCTCGTATGGATCAAGCACTTTTGACTCATCGAAATAATGCGATTGAGGCTCGATTTTTTGAGTGGGATAATCAGCATTTTTTGATGAATGAGCATTATTTGCCTTACATTATTGATGTTAATAATCGCAAGCGGGTGGCTCATTTTATTTTGCAATTTAAGGAGAAGGTGTTGCCGCATCAGTATCAGCTTCGTAGAAGTATTATTCATAGTGATCCTAATGAGTGGAATACTTTAGCAAATGGCGATCAGATATGTGGGATTATTGATTTTGGGGACATGGTGCATTCTTATTTGATCAATGAATTGGCGATTGGAATTGCTTATACTTTATTAGATCAGCCCAATCCACTTGCTGTGG
>JAHDDN010000142.1:0-6895 GCA_020629335.1 Chitinophagales bacterium
TTTGTTGCCATGAATGTCAAAATGAGTTATTTAATCTTCAAAAGATGTGTGTTTTTGCTTAGAAGCACTAAAAAACTTACCGCATATAAGTTTTCTTAAGTAGCCAACAAGCAATTTCATAAGAAGTTTTGACTCAGTAAATAATAATTATTTTTGCAGACCATTTGAATATTATTGCTAATTTTTGAATAGTCCAAGATGTTAGACTATAAGCTTGTTCTAAAGTTTAATCCTGCAATCTCAACTTAATTACACTCAAGTGGTAAAAAAGGATTAATTGCCTAAATACCAAGCTTTTATGATTCTCTTGAAATAAAGCAAAAATTATGCTAAAAAGCAAATTCTTCAACATTTAAGAGACCAAAATAAAATAACAAAGTAAACATATCCTAATAATACTATAAAAAACAACTCTTAGAGTAAAAATTTGGCAATTTCAATATCCGTAACATAGAATTTAGCCTAAGTTACTTCTACTAATGACATATTAATTTAATTAGTATTATAAAAGAATATTCCTGTCAAATAATAGACTAAAAAAGAACTTCAAAGTAACAGTAAAAAATGGACGCTAATCATTATTTATATGCTATTTTTGGGGCTTCCCCTTCGGGTCGGGCTGTTCGCTCTTATGCGGCTATGCGGATGCAGTTCAGCATAGTCGGTACTTGTCTGCCACTGCGTGGCCAGCCTGCGTCCCTCCTTGCTTCATTTGCATCTGCATTGACGCCACATACCGCTGCCATCCCTAAGCCGATTTTAGTATTTTGGGCTGTTATTAGTCAGTATTTCAATAAAAATCAGTAACTTTTAGGCAATGCAAAGAAAAAACAAATGGATTTTCCGCTTATCAAGTTTAGTCTTGATATTAGTCGTTCTACAATTATTTGGATCGTGTATGCAATTTAGAATTAACGATAAAAAACTCTTAGCTGAGTTTGATGGAACCGGGATTACCCCATCCATTGAGCGATACGAGCTAGACCAATATCCTATTCGATATGTTGAGGTTGGCGAAGCAGAACAACCATTGGTTTTATTTGTGCATGGAGCGCCAGGCGGTTTAGACGCCTTTATTGATTACCTAAAAGATGGCGACTTACTAAAAGAATGTCGAATGATTTCCGTTGATCGCCCTGGATATGGCTATTCTAATTTTGGAAAATCAGTCACCTCTATTGAGAAGCAAGCTGCTTTATTAAAACCCATCATAGAAAAAGCAACTAAACCCATTATACTAGTGGGGCATTCTTATGGCGGACCAATCGTAGCACGTATGGCAATGGATTATCCCGAATTAGTAGATGCCATTATCATGGCTGCTCCAGCCATAGATCCTGATAATGAAAAAATGTTTTGGGTCAACAAGCCAGGCAATTGGCCAATCATACGCAATATCATACCTCGCTCTTTCAGAGTGGCTAATGAGGAGAAGCTATCTCATGCAGACGAACTCCGCCTAATGCTCCCACTTTGGCCCAGCATGAAAACGCCAACCACACTAATACAAGGCGGTAAAGATAGACTTGTCCACCCTATCAATGCCGACTTTGGAGAAAGAGTAATAACTAATGCTCCCTTTGAGCTAATCCGTCGACCTGATTTGAATCATTTTTTCATCTGGACAGAGCCAGATTTGATTACAGATGCTATTCGAAAGTATTTAAAGTAAGTGCCAACATCACTCTGTAATAATAATTGGATAATAATATTGGTCATTAAAACAAAGGAAATACATTCCAACAGTTAAGCCACTATCTATCGTAAGCATTTCTTCTTCATTCATATAGATTTGTTTAAATACTTGTTGACCATTGATATTGAAGATACTTATTTCAATTTCATCCATCACTGAAGGATATTCTACTTGAAAAACACCATTGTTGGGATTAGGGTAAAAGCTAATCTCAATATCTTCCAACTCTTCCAGATCAACAGGATATTCTGCATCTATAGTAAAGCTTTCTGAGTGCAAACAGCCGTATTGATCTACTAAAGCTAATACTATTTCATAAGTGCCTGCTTCTTCAAAAGTAGTTGGTACATCAATCAAAGCTTCTCCATTCAAGTACCAACTATAAGCATCGGCATCAATATTAACCAGAATATCAAAGCTCTCTCCTACCTCCACTATCTCAGGATACTCAATCAATAAATCATCAAAATCGACTACAATAGAGTCCATATACTCAGTAGTTCCATAATCATTACTGACTAGCAGACTAATAGCATAAGTGCCTGACTCTTCAAAAACATGAGTTGGGTCACTTTCATCAGAGGTATTCCCATCTCCAAAATCCCACTGCCATGCAAGCGGACTATTCAGCGATTGGTCTACAAACTGAACCATTCCATAACAAGATTCAATGGCTTCAAAATGAACTATTGGTGTTGGCAAGCTATTGACGACTAATTGAATGGGGATTAACCAGTTTTCTTCATCTATATCGTTGCTTTCAATAACAATATGGCTATAATAAGTACCCACTTCCAAATTGCTAGCATCTAAGCTATATAGCAATTCTATATCACTAAGCGCTGAAAGCGTATCTGTTTGATTATCCATGATAAGCCATTCATCATATTGAGGCATAACGACCACCTTATGATAACTCTCAGATACCCCATATGCTACTGATTCATTATTAACAACCGAAACAAAAAGCGTATCATTTTCAAATTCATTGCTCTCTATTAAATAGAGAAAATCTTTACTAACAGGGTCTGTATAGGCTTGCTCACCCTCCCCAATCAAATCAATGAATTCATTATTAAAATAAACGGAAGCATATTCATAATCAGCATCATAATCGCCCATTATAGAGATTACTACTTTCAAGGAGTCATAAGCATTATTATAAATAAAACTATGAACAGTGCTATCATTGGTATAAACATCATATTCTATTAAGCTACTATCTGCAAGCCCTGATAAAGGATAAGCATCATAAAATAAATCTCCTAAGCCAATGTTACTAAGTGTTAGGGAGAATTCTAAAAACTCTCCTTCTTCCATATAATGATAAATCGTATCAGTTGATACTTCGATTTCTGGATAGTGTAAGCCATTCCCTATTAACACTACTTTATGTTCTCCAAGCTCAGAGTAAATAGTAAGTTCTTCTTCATAATATGTGCCCTGTGTAGGTTCAAAGTAGACATTAACAAAAACATCTTCTGACACGGCCAATTCGGTACTTGATATGTTTAAGGTGAAATCTTCATGGTTAGTCACTATTTCTTCTATTGATAAAACTCCTGTTCCTGCATTTGAGATATAGAAGCCTTGACTTTTGTATTCGGAGACATAGACCTCTCCAAAATCAATGGTATCTTTTGAATTAGTTAATATAGGAAGGCCTATCACTTCGATTTTAACAGGAATTTGAAGGCTATCTTTAGTGGGGTCATTATGAGCTATTGTAATAATACTCTCATAATAACCTTCCCATAAATCAGTTGCATCTAAACTTAGTCCTATACTTTGAGTAACACCATTAGAAATAATATTACTTGAGTCTAATTCGGAGATCCAAGATGAATCGTGATAGGCATGATACCATAAATCTCCTGAGCCTTCATTTGCTAAAACAAAATTTGTATCTAATAGTGATCCTACCATTAATGCTACACAAATAGAATCAATGTCTTCTACTAAATTCGGTGCTTCTTGTATGAAAATAGTCTGCGGGAAGGCGGTAGCTTCCCCTTTACAATTAATCGCTGTTAATTGTACTTCATAAGTGCCTGATGTAGCATAAGTATGAGTGGGGAATTTTTCTTGAGAAGTATGCCCATCTCCAAAATCCCATAGCCAAGTATGGCCATATTCCGAAAGGTTTTCAAAAAATAATGGTGTGTTTAAAGGATATGGTGTATCTGGAATGCTAAAGTCAGCAATAGGAAGGTTATTACTACCTAAACTGTGGTATTTAATAAAAAAACCTTCTCCCATATAAGACTCATCCCACTCATAATAATAAATTAAAATCTCTCCTTGTGTACTAGTATATAATCCACCATAAGCTTCTTCATCAAAAAGCAAATCACCACTGGAATTATTTCCATCAAATATAGATAAATTAGAACCATAATAACTTAAATCAGTCATTACTTCGAATACTACTGGGGCATCACCAGGAGGATCAATCAAGAAATTGATATTAGCATATAATGATTGATCATTAAAGGGGCCGCCATTATCGAAAATTATTCCAGAACAATCATCAATAACATACAAGCTGTCTGAAGAAGCTGGAATAATGGTAGTGTCACAATAGAATATGACATCCTCATACTCAATGAAGGATTCATAAAAAGTGGTATCACAACCTAAGTTATTACAGGCGACTAAAGAGACATCATAATTGCCGAACTCTTCATAAGTATGCATTGGGTTGGCCAGATCAGAGGTATGACCATCTCCAAAGTCCCAATAATATTCCTCCACGATATTACACTCTTCCTCAAAATAGATTGTCCCTTCACAGGTATTGGGAGTATTGACAATAAAGTCAGCTGAAGGAGGTTCTAAACACTCCCATGAAATCTCAAAACCATCATTGCTAATAATATCATTACTACTAAACACCAGTGTAGCTTGATTGCTATTTATTTCCAAGTAGCCACCAGCCAATACAGTACTCGAATAATGTCCAATTAACTCATTGTCATCATAGATACTCAAGGTATCATATCCTGCATCTAATTGAAAAGCATCAAAAAACAAGCTAATAGCTGATGCATTGGTAGGATTTATTATGACGGTGCTATTAGTGTTATTAGCATACGGGCCTGTATATCCATCATCATAAATGGTCCCGCTACATTCAGTAATTAATAGAGTATCAGTAGTAGGAAATAAATAGACATTGCAAAGCTCCAAACTTGGGTCAACTGGGATAGGGAAATACAGTTCCTCCCAAATAGTATCTCCATCACAAGCTATAATATTGTTGGCAACATGAAAGTAGTATTCACTACCATTGAAAAGAAAACCATCATCATTTAGTGTAAAAATAGTATTACTATCCGAATAAATTTCGTAATTGATTTGGCAATAATCATTATTTACAATAAGAGGCTCCATCGAAAATTGCATATCTGTGGGTAATACACAGATGATGGTATCACTTAGGGCTACTACTGGGTATTGAGGTGAGCTATTTAAACCTATTGCAAAAAAAGCATCTCGTAGTTTCCCGACACTTGGATAACATTCGCCATATAATTCACTGGCTACTTCTATGCAATAGAATTCAAAATCTTCGAAATCGGATGACTCCCCTAAATAACCGACTAGGCAATTATAAACTAACTCTATCGCCCAATCTTGGCTGTATACCTCATTGCATTTATAGTAATTCATATTGTCATTAAAGCCTTCACCTCCTTCATGCAATAAATAAAACCAATAGTTGAGGACTCCATTATTATTGTGAATACCACCACTATCTTCGGGAGAATTGGGATCAATCCAATAAGCGCCATTGTATGTGTCAGGATCACCAGCAGCTTTGGGGTTAGACATACTTCTTAGTATATCATTCATGAACACCTCCTCCCCTATCATCCAATTAGCACTTTCGGGACGAGCATAGCGATCTACGCTATAGGCAAACATATCGCAGATAGCTTCATTTAGGGCGCCTGATTCTCCTTGATAGACTAAGCCTGCTGTAAAGTCAATAAGGCCATGTGTGATTTCATGGGCACATATAGGTAGAGAAACCCAAGGAGCTGTTTGAGTACCATTTCCATCTCCATAAACCATGGCTTGCTCTGCTACATTCCAAGCGGCATTTTGCCAGTTTTCATTATAATTAACATAGGAGCGTAACTGAAAACCATTATCATCTAAGCTATTACGATTGAATTTTTCTTGTAGGAAATCGTAGGTCATTTCTGTGGCCCAGTGGACATCGGTCGCATAATTATCCCAGACATTATCTTCGTCATAGATATCGACCGCCTCCTCAAAGGTGATTAAATTATTTAGGCTATAGGTATGAATGTTTCGATTTTCTTCCCGCAGGCGATATTGATTATCTGTCAAATCTGTGGTAATGGCTCTTTCTCCTGAGTAAAGGGTATTGGCTGTACCGAGAGCATCTATGGCGTGTAATAAGCTTTGTTGAGCAATGATAGCACCACTTTGAGCATCTACATATAGCTCTTGTAGGTTCGTATTAGTACGTACTTCTACTACATAAACCAACCTAAAATCAGCTCGATCAAAGTTTAAATCAGTGGGGACATAAAGTAGCTGTTCTTCATTTCCATTCCAAGCACCATTCAGATAGTTAGTGGCACTTTCAATGGCTGTATTCCAAGTTATAGCAATAGTATTTTTAAGAGGTATATCAAAGCTCTTAGCATTGGCTGAGTATAGCGCATTACCTTTAAGGTGAGCATTCAAATAGGCCCCTAAAATCCTTATATCATTATGATAAAGATGGTAACAAAGGTGAGTTTGATGAAGCTTTTCGGTTCTGTTTAGTACCAGCTCGTATTGACTTAGGTTAAAGGTTTCAATTAGCCAATTTTTATGTTGTTCGAGTGGTATTTGATGCGCCTTTGATAAGCGCACATAGCTTAGCTTGTTGTTTTCTATTTTGACTTTTTCTGCTCCTTTGATGTGGTTATTAGCGTCTATACCGCTATATACTTGTGCCTTGTTGAGGAATGGGTATAGCACTAGAAGAAGTAGTAGAAAACTACGTTTTAGATAAGTATTCAACTCTTTTGGGTTTAGGGTTAAGTAATATAAGGTGTTGAGTTGAACAGTATAAAGATAAAGGAAAATACTTTAAATGGCAAAATTTGTTTTTTGAAAAACACTTGCGATATAAGATTAGAAGTTAATAGCCCTTATGGGAAAAGGGCGCACACACTG
>JAHDDN010000142.1:6995-11580 GCA_020629335.1 Chitinophagales bacterium
ACACTTATGGCAAAAGGGCGCACACACTGACACTTATGGCAAAAGGGCGCACACACTGACACTTATGGCAAAAGGGCGCACACATAGGTGCGCCCCTACACAAATTACATTAGGTCATTTTTACTACTAGGTCATCCGCTTCTATTAGGCTACCTTCGGGTAGGTGAATACTGGCGACCTTACCGTCTTTGGTGGCAGTGATCGTAGTCTCCATCTTCATAGCTTCGATGACGAATAATGGAGTATTCTTTTTGACTTTATCTCCTGCTTTGACGAAAATTTTGGAGAGTAGGCCTTGTAATGGAGCTCCTATATCGCCTTCGGCTTCTACTTTGGCATTTTTGATGCTTTGTACTTCTACAGACTCATCCTTAACTCGAAGGGTACGAGTTTGGCCGTTTAGCTTAAATTGGATGTTGCGGAAGCCTTCTTCGTCTACATCACCAATGTAAATAAGTTGGACTAAGAGGTCTTTACCTGCATCCATTTCGAAGATGGCTTCAGTGCCAGCTTTCATTGGGTAGAAATAACTCAATGTAGGTAATACGCTTACATCACCATATTGCTCAAAGTGCTCGTAGAATTGCTGGAATACCTTTGGATAAAGCTTGAATGATAGGAAGTCAGTGAATTGATCTTTGAGTGGGAAGTCTTTTTGGAAGGTTTCAAATTCTTTGTCAAAGTCTACTGGTTCCATCGACTCATTGGCTCGACCTGATAGTGGTTTTTCGTCTTTGAGGACCATTTTTTGAAGGGCATCTGGGAAGCCACCATGTGGCTGCCCTAACTCACCTCTAAAGAAACTTTTAACGGATTGAGGGAAGGATATGTCTTCCCCTTTTTCTAATACCTCCTCTTTGGTCAGTCCATTAGCGACCATATAAAGCGCAAAATCACCCACTACTTTTGAGGAAGGTGTCACTTTGACGATATCACCGAATAGTTCATTCACTTCTGAATAAGCTCGCTTGATGTCACTCATGCGATCTCCTAAACCTAATGAATTGGCTTGTGGGCCTAAGTTGGAATACTGACCGCCTGGAATTTCGTGTTGATAGACTTCTCCTGTGCCTGCTTTGAGACCTGACTCAAATGGATAGTAAAACTGTCTAACCGTTTCCCAATAGTTTGAAAATTCATTGAGGGAATTAACATCAAATTTAGGTGCACGCTCTGTATTCCCCATGATTTCCACGAAGGTGTTGAAATTGGGCTGAGAGGTGAGTCCTGACATGGAAGAAAGGGCTACATCTACTACGTCTACCCCTGCTTCTACGCCTTTCATATAAGTGGCTAATTGGGCAGCTGAGGTGTCATGTGTGTGTAGGTGAATCGGTAAATTCACCACTTTTTTGAGTTCGCTTATCAGTAAATTGGCTGAATAGGGCTTTAGTAAGCCTGCCATGTCTTTGATGGCTAAGATATGAGCGCCTTCATCTTCTAAGCTACGGGCTAAATCTAAGTAGTATTGAAGATCGTATTTGCTTTTATTTGGATTGAGGATATCGCCTGTATAGCAGATACAAGCTTCTGCCAGTCCACCAGTACGTTCTCTGATAGTTTTGATGCTGACTTTCATATTTTCGACCCAGTTGAGGGAATCGAATATTCGGAATATGTCTACACCTGTTTCCCATGCTTGCTCGATGAATTTCTCTACTAAGTTATCGGGATAGGCGGTATAGCCTACTGCATTGGAACCTCTGAGGAGCATTTGTAGGAGAATATTAGGTACGGCTTCTCGCATAAGTCGAAGGCGCTCCCAAGGACATTCTTTGAGGAAGCGCATGGCTACATCAAAGGTGGCTCCACCCCACACTTCCAGGGAGAAGGTTTGTGGGTGATGGAGGGCATAAGCTCTGGCAACCTTCATCATGTCTCGTGTACGCACTCTTGTGGCTATGAGTGATTGGTGGGCGTCTCTAAAGGTCGTGTCAGTGATTTGAATTTCTTTTTGTTCCAATAGCCATTGGGCAAATTTTTCTGGGCCTAAGTCGGTGAGTAAATCTTTGGTGCCTTTCTGGGGAGTTTGAAATTTATCGTAATCGGGCACAATGGGCGTAGAGAACACTTTATTTTCGTCAATGTAGCGGACGTCTGAATTACCGTTGACGGCGACTTTGGATAGGTAGCGGAGTAATTTGGTGGCTCTATCTCTTTTGGGGCGATAGTTGAATAATTCTGGGTGATTGTCAATGAATCCTACATTCGCTTGTCCTTCGTAAAAGACTTCATGTTCTAATACATTTTGTAGGAAGTCTACATTGGTTTTTACTCCTCTTACCCTGAATTCTCTTAAGGCACGATTTAATCGTTGGCAAGCGCCTTGTAGGGTACGGCCTCTGGCGGTGATTTTGGCTAAGAGGGAATCGAAGAAGGGCGAGATTTTGACCCCTGGATAGGGGCTGCCTTCGTCTATTCTAATGCCAAATCCTCCTGCATTTCTATAGGCGATGATTTGGCCATAATCGGGTTTGAATCCGTTTTGTGGGTCTTCTGTGGTGACACGACACTGGAGAGCGAAGCCATTGCATTCTATTTTATCTTGCTCTATTAATATTGGGCGAGAAGATAATGAGTGGCCA
Organism: Chitinophagales bacterium; assembly: GCA_020629335.1. The sequence continues at coordinate 9,581 of JAHDDN010000142.1, forward strand.
GCCGCAATCATTATCTGGGTTCTTACTATGTCGATGCCTGTTATTTCTTCTGTAACGGTATGTTCTACTTGTATTCTTGGGTTGACCTCGATGAAATAGATATTTTCTTCTTGGTCTACTAAAAATTCTACGGTACCCGCATTATTGTAGTTTACATATCGAGCGATTTTTAGGGCATATTCGTGTAGGGCGGTACGGGTTTCTTCCCTAAGATTAGGGGCTGGAGCCACTTCTACTACTTTTTGGAATCTTCTTTGAACAGAGCAATCTCGCTCGAACAGATGCACAATATTTCCTTGATTATCGCCTATGATTTGGACTTCAATATGCTTTGGGTTTTCCACGAATTTTTCAAGGAATATCGTATCATCACCGAAAGCGTTTTTGGCTTCTCTTCTGGCTTCGATAAAGGCTGTATGGAGTTCGTCATCAGTGCGAACAACTCTCATACCTCTTCCTCCTCCGCCAGATGCTGCTTTGACCATGATGGGATAGCTAATTTTAGCTGCTTCGGAAAGGGCTATTTCTACGGTGGTGAGGGGAATTTTATTATCTGGGATGATGGGAACTCCTGCTTCGATGGCAATGAGTTTGGCCTTGACCTTATCTCCTAATTGATCCATTACTTCTGGGCGAGGGCCCACGAAGATGATGCCTTCTTCTTGACATCTTCTGGCGAAATCTACATTTTCAGAGAGGAAGCCATAGCCTGGATGAATCGCATCTACTTTATTAGCCTTGGCTACTTGGATAATTTCTTCTATATCGAGGTAGGGCTTTAAAGGATCATTATCCTTACCGATTTGATAAGCTTCATCGGCTTTATATCTATGAAGAGAATAACGATCTTCATAGGTATACATGGCTACTGTGGAAATACGTAGCTCTGAGCCTGCTCTTAGTACACGGAGGGCTATTTCGCCTCTATTGGCGACTAATAATTTTTCTATTTTCTTCATGGCTGTTTTATTGAAACATACTAGATCTCAACAATTGCCATTCCATATTTTTGTTGTTGTTACAAAGGACGTTGCGGTATTGATAATTAGGACGTTGCAATGCAACGTCCCTACGGGAATAATGATACAATAATACAAATCGTAATTGTGCTTTGCAAATTATAACAAAAATGGCTCCATAAAGCTTAGCTGTTTTAGTAGGCACTCGTGATGCCGTGTTCTTTTAGATAAGCTTTTAGATTTCTTTTTCCATTTTGGAGATAGCTTTTGATCTGATGGGTGGTGTATTCTGTTAGTCTTGCTATTTCTTTATAGGTTTTTTCTTCGTAATAGCGATAGTAAACGCAGATTGCTTGTTCGTATTTCAGATATAAGAGGGCTCTTTTAACAAGTTGCTCTTTTTCATCTTGCTCATTGGCTATTTGGTAGGTTTGGGTGGGTTCTTCGCATAGTATTGGCGACTGGATGACTTCTTCTGCTATGGGGTAGATGGATCGTTTTTTACGACTTCTTCGTTTTCGGATACAATGGTTTCGGCATACCTTTTTTAGCCATGCTCTTTCATTTTTAACCTGATAGCGCTTTTTGGCATTAATAAGTTGTTCCATTACCTCCATGACGGCATCATCCTTAATATGGGTGTATAAGTATTTACTACATTCTTGCTCTATAAAGCGTAAATTTCGTTTGAAGAAACTGTTCCATGATTCTTGTTCGCTTGAAGCAAGAGTTGGGGTATTTGAGACTATTTTTTGCTTGGTCTCTGGCTTAAAATTGTGCATGACAATCAGTTTTTAGGGTTATAAAAACTGGTTATCACTAAATAGGTGATATCATGGATTGAACTGATAGGTGGTCAGTTCTATGGATGGTAAAAACTAAGGTGTGATTAAGGTTATAGCATCGTATTTAATCTGTTATACTAGATAAATGCTGTAGATAGGGCGACCGAAAGCCCCCCTACTTTTCTTAATTACAGGACAAAGATGGTCTATATATGAGGTTTATCAAAATGAATTATTTTGTTTTTTTAGAAGTCAA
>JAHDDN010000143.1 GCA_020629335.1 Chitinophagales bacterium
TATATAAAATTAATTGTAATTTGATGGGTTTACCATTACCTGTATAGCACTACCCATTTTTTTAATTGAAAATTAAACATTTCCCTTTAAGGAAACAAATATTTTTGTCTCAATACTCAATACCTGTTACCCAATACCCATTAAATGCGTGAGGGATAGAAGCGGTATGTGGCGTCAATGAGGGAGCTAATGGAGCTTAGCGATGCGCAGGCTCCTTAGAGACAAGCAGCGCTTAGCGTAATAGCTGCCGAATAGCCACATAAGAGCGGATAGCCCGACCTTTCTCCATTTTTACGAGAGAATTTGTAGGGGCCGACCTATGTGTCGGCCCTTTCCGAGCGTAGGTGTGAGTATGAAAAAATGGAGAAAGGGCACGCCCAAAAAACAAATCAATTCTTACGCATGCAATTTTACGCCAAAATGTGAGGTCCAATCTTCATTGGCTAAGAGCGTGATTAAGCCCTCTTGATTATTGAGGCAATCTACATTAGCAGTCATGGGTTCGATGGCGACGGACTTTCTATCTGCTGGCGTATAAACTTGAACGTAATTGAATTGGCGATTGCCCATGATTTGCCAGACTTCTAATTGTAGGCCTTTGGAGGGAGCAGCCAAAAAAGTACGAGCGATGCGGGACTTGGTAAAAATGGGAAAGCAGTGATCTAAAGATTGCTCGCCTATCTTTTTGCGTTGGGCGAAATCCGTCATTGGAAGGCGATTGCCAGTAGGCACTTTCTGTTGGGCGTCTAGCTCAATATATTCCTGTGCTGGAATTTGTAGGTAGCAATCATCAGTATCAATCCCTAAAGTGAAATAGGGGTGCCATCCAAAGGCGAAAGGCATTTTCGTTCTGCCTGTATTTTTTACCTTTAGTTCGCAAGAAAAACCTTGCTCGTTTAATTCGTAGGTTAATGTTAAGATAAAGGGAAAAGGATAGCCATGTAGACAGCCTTTACTTTCAAAAGCCATAGTGATGGCAGCGCCTTTTTCGTTGGCTTGTTGATCAGTGACTTCAAAGGCTCGATTATAGACTAAGCCATGAATGGCATTTTGTTCCTTGGCTCTATTTTGTGGAATATCGTATGCTTCATTTTCAAAGCTATATTTTCCGTCTTTGATTCTATTAGGAAATGGGAAAAGAATGGCGCTTTTATAGCCCTTATTGATTTGTAAGGCTTTGGCATCGGTATCTCCTACTAGTACATCTATTGCTTCTTCCTTAGCCGCTAATCTCATGCGAGAAATACGAGCGCCACATTCAGGCACTAACTCTATCAAGCTATCAGATGCTTCATGGACTAATTGGTAAGCAGTGAAAATTCCGATAGATTTTGCTTTGATTTGATACATTATTCTTCCTCGTCATTTAGATAAGATTGAAAGGCATTCCAACCAGCATTCTTATAAGCAATAGCACTAGCAACAGGATCGTCAGCTTGATAGATTCCTCTGCCTACGATCATGACATCGGTACCCCGTTTTTTGAAGGCAGTAGTGGGATTATTATAAGATTGTCCTAAACCATCTCCTTGTGTATTAAGGTTAATACCTGGAGTAAACTGCAACTTATTGGGGCCTAATTCCAAATCTCTTTGCACGACGGCACCGATGACAGAAGGGTGTTTCTTGACAATAGCTTTTGCTTTTCTTACATAATTGGTATCAGTGAGTGTATCATTGGTAGACATTTCCACTATGGCAATGAGAGCAGTGCTATCTGTTAGTTTTGTTTTTTCTAAGGCATCGACTGTAGAAGCACCACCAATTAGGTGTACCGTTACCATATCGGCCCAATTAGGCACATCATAATTCTTAGAAATGAATTGTTTTTGAACGGTACTACCAATATCTGCATATTTTCTATCCTCAAATAAGAGGAAATTATGTTTTTCAGCTATGGACTTTAATTGAGTAATATCTGCTGGACTAAAAGACTGATAAAAATCGGTATGAGTTTTTAAAGCACAAATATAGGGCCCTACTAAATCAGCCATCTGCATCATTTCTTCCTTTTCTGCTAAGTCAGCCGAGAAGATTAGATTTGTTTGCTTATCGTTGATGGTATTGAGTAAGCGTTTAGTGATAGGATGATCTGCATGATCTGCTCTATCCTTATAAGCTAACTTATCTGTTTTATTGGCGGGCTTAATCTGATTATTCTTAATGAAGTCAATCACTTTACTTTTAATACTAGCATCGAGTATATCTTCATTAATCAGTATCTCCATGACTTCCTCTATGGTATAAAGCGCAAAAATCTCATAGCCTTTATTTTTGATGACTTCCATTCCACCTTGTTGGCGGTCAATGATAGCGATGGTTTGGCTTACTTTCAAGTGGGCTTGCTTCATATCTGCTAAGGTTTCCAACATGCTGGCACCACTGGTAACGATATCCTCAATCACTAAAACGGTATCTCCATTTTTATAGACGCCTTCTATCATCTTTTTATTACCATAAGACTTACGTTCTTTCCGTTTGGTGAGGGTCGCTTTATTGAAAAGGACGGATATGCCAGAAGCGAAAGAGGCGGCCGCATAGGGAACCCCACAAATATGGTTAAATTCATGATTTTTGATAGAAGTCCATATCTTGATGCAGATCGCTTTAAATACCTGCGGATAAGAAACGACTTTTCTTAAATCCAAATAAAATGGAGAAGTGATACCGCTTTTAAGTTCAAACTCTCCAAATTGAATTGCACCTATATTGTGTAGTTGGATGATGAGATCTTTATCAGTCATTGAATCCTTAGTTCGTTATGAAAATGAGAAATATTGAATTATTTAGCATTCCTAAGATGCTTTGCACTATTTTTGCGCAAAATACACATTAGTAGCCAACACACCAAGAAATTCATATTTGGTGATTGACAAATTAAGTGATTATGATGAATAATTGTTCAAGCAGCACAGAAATAGCAGGCTATCGCCTAGAAAATTGCTTTTATAATGCTTCTGGTGCCAAGTGTATGACAGAAGCAGAGCTAGACGATCTAAATAATTCAAGGGCTGCTGCAATCATTTGTAAAAGTTGCACTTGGGATTATCGAGCAGGCAATCCTGCTCCACGCTATTATGAAGATACAGCAGGTAGCATTAACTCAATGGGCTTGCCTAATCAGGGTCATGCCTTCTATTCCGACTATGCTGCGAAAGTAACTGACAAGCCTTATTTCGTTTCAGTAGCAGGCTTGAGCTTAGAAGAAAATCTCCAAATCTTAAAAGTGCTCAATCCTAATAAGCGTATATCTGCCATTGAGTTGAATCTCTCTTGTCCTAATGTGCCAGGCAAGCCACAAACAGGCTATGACTTTGAGCGGACGGAATACGTATTAGAGCAAGTTTTTGAAATCATTGATTTACCCATTGGGGTCAAGCTTCCTCCTTATTTTGATATCATCCATTTTGAAATGATGGCTAAGATATTGAATCGTTTCCCTTTATCATTCGTCACTTGCATTAATAGTATTGGTAACGCACTCTTTATTGATGCGGACTCAGAAAGTGTAGTCATTAAGCCTAAGGGAGGTTTTGGTGGCATTGGTGGAGATTATGTGAAGCCAACAGCCTTGGCCAATGTTCGTCAATTTAGCCAGCGCTTAGAGAATATTGATGTCATTGCATGTGGAGGAGTAAAAAATGGAACCGATGCTTTTGAACATATTTTGTGCGGAGCCGCTGCGGTACAAATAGGCACTCAATTAATGCGAGAAGGTATTAAGTGTTTTGATCGTATAGACGAAGAACTAAAAAGCATCATGCAAAAAAAAGGCTATAAGGCTTTAGATGATTTTCGAGGAAAATTAAAAACGCTATAGTACATCAGGTTTTAGAATTTCCAACTGATACCAAAGCTAATATTCCGACCTAAATCATCCGCAAAATAACGCTGTCGATTTAAGTAATCTCTATAAGAAGTATTTAATAGATTATCTACTTTAGCAAAAATGTTTAATCTTATTTGGCTAAACTGAATATCTGTAGAAAGCTTAGTTCCTAATAAATAATAAGCATTAGGTGATGCAGTGAAATCTTGTTCTTCTGTAAGTGCATTTTGTTTGAAAACATACTGATTACTCAATTCTATTGTGAAGTTCTCCAATTGTTTTTTGCCTAGTGATACAGGAGATAAAAACTCATAGCTGAGGTTAGCAGAAATATTATTAGCAGGCAAATTGATCAAAGCTAAATTATTATTTAAATCTGTTCCTTTTAGATAGCTATAGATTCCTTTTAATTGTAAGCTTTTTGATAGTTGGATTTGGGCAGAAAGATCCAGGCCATAAATTTGCGCATTAGTTTGTTCGTACTTAAAAACAGGAAAGGCGCCTCTTATGGTCAATCGAAATTCATCTTGTGGATTTAAGAAAATATAATCCTGAATATTTTGATAGTAAGCCAAACCTTCAAAAGAGATCCATTCTTTTAATATCCCATTAAGAGATATCGTTGTTTTGATAGACTTTTCACTATTCAGATCAATGCTTCCCTCTTCGATACCACTAACTCCTTGATGTAATCCATTGCTGTATAATTCATTAATAGCAGGGTTTCGGGTGGCATATCCAACATTATAGCTCAAATTTAGCCTAGGCGTAAATTGGTATTTCCACCCCAAAGAAGCACTAATGTTTTGAAAGTGATTATTGTATCTTAATATAGAAACAGGAGAGGAGCGAGTGAAAGTGACTACATATTGGTAGATGTAATCATATCGAATACCTAATTCAAATAAGGAGCGATTATGTGATTTATTAGCTAGTGCGTAAGCGCCACTTTCATAAGCTATATAGTCTGGTATAAGTGGAAAAATACCTGTTTCAGGATTATTAGTATTATCAATAATATTGAGTTGCCCTCCAAGTTTTAAGCTAAAATCATTTTGGAAGTTTCTTTGATATTTAGTTCCTAAATAATAGGTGTGCTGGGCTAAACTAAGCGCAGGTATTTCCGTTCTTCCACTTCTTCTAACATCAAACTCTTTTCGAATATTTATTTGTCCTGCTAAGGTTAGTTCTATCCATTGCTCGTCTGTTAGAAAATACTTGCTATTTAATTTTACTAAATGATGGTTTACCTCTTGTTTAGGTGCTTCAATATCATAGCTGAATTTTTCTTCTGTGAAGAAAGGTTCGCTACGTTCTAAAGCGGTCTGTAGATCGGTTAAGTTTCCAATATGAGCACCTCTTAATACACCTATTATAGTATTAAAAGTACTGGTATAAAGATTGAAAAATAAGCGATCATGATAAGATTTTTCAAACTGTAAGGCGAGATTGGCTTCTTGGTGTCCTGTATTATTGAGATAATAATTAGGAGTCATTTTATCACCACTTCTTTTGAGGGTGCCGATAGCTTTCCAGCCTATTTTTTTATCATATTGCTGTAAGCTAATGTTAAGGCCATTATTGAGGCCATTTGACTCGAAAAAATAACTAACTTTGCCATGGAGGTGAGGTTCTCTAAGAATTTTGTTGGGTTCTACCAGTATGACACTTCCCAAATTAGAGCCAGGATATTCTAATGTACTAACGCCTTTAATGACCCTTAATTTATTAGCTACCAGTGGATCAATTTCTGGGCTGTGGTCATTTCCCCATTGCTGTCCGCTTTGAGCTATACCATTATTTAATATGGTAATTCTATTTCCATATAAACCGTGTACAACGGGTTTAGCGATTCCATTGCCACTTTTTAAAGAGCTGACACCTGAAATAGCAGATAAAATATTGCTTAAATTTTCAGTACTATTTTCAAGAGGACTGACAGCTTGGGAGCTTTGGGTAGTATTTTTGTTAGCTTCCCCTGTGACTGTGATTCCTTCTAAGTTATGCCCTGTATGATCCATTAACAATAATAAAGAGGTATCTTGTTCAAGATCAATATGATTAAACTGAGCTTGACAACCGACATGGCTGAGAACTAGGTGGTAATGGCCCGGACAGAAGTTCTCCATTTTAAAATATCCAAGACTATCACTAACAGCGCCTTGTCCATTTTCCTCCACATAAATATTAACTAGCTCTAATGGTGAACCAGTATTAGCATCTTTAATAAAGCCTTCTACCTTTATTTCACAAGATTGTGAAAGAAGAGTAGAAGGCAATAATAGGATGATTAGTAATGTTAGTAATTTATTGAACATTTATGTTAAAAGTTACTTCGATATCCGTTTCTCCACCAGCGTTGGCAATGTTACCATCACTAACTCCTTCAGCTGATTTATTAGGCTCATGCCTTAATGTGATTTTCAATGTACCACTTCCAGCATCAGAAGTACTTAAGCTAGTTGCAACACCTAAAGGATTGCCTTCACTGTCCTCATCTGTATAAGAGACTGTTAGTAAGCTTGATTCGAAGAATAATTGATGTTCTAGGTCTTCTTCTTCCACTTCTTCAGTAATGTCTTCAGCAGGAGATTCTTGTTCATTTAATAGGCTGATCACACCAGTATAGCTTTGATTAGCAGCCAATGTCCCATTTGAAATTATTGGATCATCTCCACCATCGCCATCTAAATCTTGAAAGCTTAATACAACTGTCTCCCCTCCTCCTGTTGGAGTTAAGGTATAAGTCAATGTAGTAATTACTTCTTCTTCATTAGGTGGCTCAGGATCGTCTTTTTTACAGGCTGAAAAAGTTACTAAAGAGATTAAAAAAAGATACTTTAAAAATTTCATAGTAAATGAATTAAGTTGTAGAATATTCGGCAAAAGTAAGATATTTGCAACACTGTTGCAAATAATAACTAAAAGATTTTCAGAATATTGATTTTATTAGTATTAAACACTATACTTTCGCCATTCTTCTTATTAAGCAGTTTTTTGCCAATTGGGGACGCTAAAGAGATAGCAAAATAGGTTTTTCCGCCTAATAATATTCTCCCAACTCCTACTGATAAGAAATAAATACCTTTGTTAGTTTCAACTAAACTTCCTAATTGTGCATGAGTGTGTATAGTATCTGTTTTGACCATTAGCAATTGTCCCTTTACTTTGAGGACTTCCGCCATTTGCTTGCGACTATTATCCTCCTCAATTTGCATCATGGCTCTGCTGGTTTCGTACTTATCTCCAGCACTACTTTTAGTTTCATTATTACGAGCTTCTGTAATACTATCTAAATGCACCTGAATAGCTTGAATTTGATCTTCTAAGCTAGTCGCACAAGCTTGGTATAGCTGCTGTTTTAGTTGAATTTTATCTTTTTCCACAGGGGAGGGATTAATTGGTTAAGCTTTTGACTTTTTGTATGATGTTATCAGAAGTGGTATAGCCACTTGAGATAAGGTGGTATTGCTCGCCTGTTTTGAGGAGGATGCTTGGGAAGCTATTGATACCATATTCGGCTGCCCTTTCAAAATCTCTTCGGACTTTTTGCTTCATTTCATCCGATTCAAAAAGGCGTTTAAATTCGGCTTTATCTACTTCTATCTTATCTAAAGCATCATAATAGCTTTCTACTAAGTGCATATTCTTATTTTCGAAATAGAAATCTTTTTGAATGGCGTGAAAAAAGGCGAATGCTTTTTCGGGAGCTAAGTCTCTTACAATGACTGTAGCCCTAGATGGGGGCTCGGTATCATAAGTGATGCCTGCTTCGTCCAGTATTCCATATTTAAATTCCTGTCCACTGGCTTGGTGTACTTGTTCCCAATGCTCTGTGAGGAAGTCTTTAAGTTCGGGCATCGTTTGGGTATTATAGGGGCGTAATCCACCCATAATAATTTCAAATTCGATGCTTCCGTCTAATTGGGCTTTTGTTTTTTCTAATTCGGCAGCAATGCCGTAGCACCAAGAACACATTGGGTCGCCAATGTAGATGAGTTTGGTATCTGTGTTTGTTTGTGTCATCATAGTGAGTGCAAATAAGATTATTTTTAACATGGTTTTTTGTTTGTTTGATAACTCAAGGTAGTGTTTTTTTTTAATTTGGTGTATTCGTGTATTAGTTGATTGGTTTATTAGTGTATTAGTTGATTGATGCATCAACCAATACACTATTTAACGAATTAACTAATAAACTATTTAACTAAGATCGGCTTAGGGATGGAAGCGGTATGTGGCGTTTATGCAGCGACTTATGGAGCTTAGGCAACTGACGGCTGGCCCGAAGGGCAGACTAAGGTGCCTTAGCGGAATAGGAGTAGCATAGCCACATAATAGCGGACAGCCCGACGGCTGCGCCTCCTTAATGATGAGTTACAAATTACAAATTACGAATTGATGTGGCTTGTGCTGCGCACTTTGATTTACGAGCGCAGCAGTAAGCCCCAAATTTAACTATGAATGATGAACTGTTGAGACAAGGCATGCCTTGTTGGTAGGGGAATTAATTTATCATTCATTCAGTTAAATCATTATATTTGTACCCTAACCCAAAAAATGACACAATGAATAATACCTATCGTTTAGAAAAAGTGGATCACGAGGCTTTTACAGATGAGGATTGGAAGCGCTACTATGATTTTCGAGTGAAGAGTTATGAATTGAAAAAAGAGCCAATGCCTTTTGATTCGTGGGAGAAGTTGAAGGAGATTAATTTTAAATCTCTTAAAGAGCGTAAGGAGATGACTTATATGGTATGGAAAAATGGTGTGGAGCATAATATTTTTTATTTTTCTATCATGTTTAAGGATGATTTGGAGAAGCGTTTGGCTTATTTGAATAATCGGATGAATGATCAACATGTAGAGGCTAAGTTATTAGATATGATCTTTCAAAAATTTATTGAATATGATGAAAGTTCTACTGCTTTGGCGGTACATTCTAAAGAAGGAATAAATGATTATGTAGAGGATGCCTATGGCGCTCACATTGGTTCCATTTCTGAGTTTTTTGAGCTGAAAATTAAGGAGGCCAATGTGGAAAAAATTGATGCTTGGTTAGGCGAAGCACCCGCTAAATTTCCAAATTTAAGAATAGCGTTTTACATTAATATTCCAGATGATTTATTAGAGGAATATGCGGCAGCCTTTACTCAATTGCTCCATGATATGCCGGCTAGTTCTGAATTGGGAGAGTTAAAAGTTACACCAGAAGATGTTAAGGCTCGACAAGAGTCAGGAGCGTTAAATAATAGTTGTGCCTATCGTTATTTGATATTTAATGAAGACAATAAATTGATTGCTAAGACAAATGTAGCGCTTAATCGTAAGCGTCCACAGTCGATGTATCAATTTATGACAGGTGTAATGGAAGATTATAGAGGTCGAGGATTGAGTAAGTGGCTGAAGGCCGCCATGTTTAAAAAGTTAGTAGCAGATTTTCCTGAATTAGAAACCATAAAAACAGAGACGCATCCAGAGAATCATCCATCGCGAGAGTTAAGTAAGCAGATGGGCTATAAAAAGTTGGGTTCTCAAAAGGAGTATTTGATAGATAGAAGTCGTATTATTCAGTATTTAAATGGGAATGCCTAATTAACCAATATACTCTTGTCGATAAACCTCTCGATTAGTCAAGTCATAGGCTAATAAACCACCTAAACCTTGGCCTTTATAGTGATAGACGCATCCATTGTCTATATCAATGACCTTGGAATAAGGGCTTTTGACAGTAGCCTCTATCATAGGCCATTGAGTAGGGGTGTGGCCATGCACAATGATTCGATCGCCCAATAGTTGCTCATCTATTGGGAAACGTCTAATCCACAGCATGGCGTGCTTGTCTTGAAATGGTTGATTAGAGCGGAAATTGAAGCCCGCATGGACTAATAAGAATTGATCTACTTCAAAATAGTATTCGAGTCCATTGAAGAAGTCGAGATATTTAGGATCAATTTGATCCGCTAATTCGGCATTAAAACTATCCAACGTCTCTTTTCCTCCTTGAGTCAACCATAGATGGATTTCTTGTTTAGGCGTTCCAGCCTTCATAGAGTCCAGCAAAAGCTGCTCATGATTTCCTCTCAAACATCTGACAAAATGTCCTTCCTCTTGGAGTTGAAAGATGAAATCAATCACTCCCTTACTGTCTGGGCCACGGTCAATATAGTCCCCTAAGAGATACAGTTCATCCTCAGTAGTCAGTTGAATACCCTCTTGAACAAGTGTTTTAAAAGATTGGATACAGCCGTGAATATCGGTAATAGCAAATTTACGCATAGTCTACTTAGGTTTAGTAAGCCAAAGTTAGCAGACTTTCCTATTAATCTTTTATTTTGACACGACTATTTTATGATTCAGATAAATATCTTTGGAAAGACTTTTGATGTAGTAAGTTCCTGAAGAAAGATTGCTAGTGTCTAGCTTAAATTGGCCTTTACTAACTTCCCTGATCTGGAATGAATTGATTTTTTCCCCTTGCTTGCTTTTTAATTCAAGCATTTGAGGGGTAATCTCTTGTGGAAGATGGATAATTAAATAATTTCCTGATAAGTTCATACTAAGCATAAATAACGGGTTAAAAAGGTTTTGTTAAGTAAGTGTGTGCCGCAAAATTAACATCAATTGCATCACAAATTGTCTAATATAAAGGGTTTTAAAAGCCTAAATTTAAAATAGTTTTACTATAATATCAAATACATTTTTTCTCCTTTTCCGTTCAAAAAAAACTTAGCAAAGGCATTTTTTATAGATAGTTTAGTAATAATAATATGTGTTTAGGCTTGACATATAGATTCTTGTAATGCTTTGTTAGACTTGCTTTTGAAGGATATTTTGAGCGATTTATCGAATGATTGGCATAGAAAAAAGTCAAAATGTTAGAAAAAAAAGTCAAAATGACTGCTAATAGATTTTCTCTATTGCTTTGATACACACATTAATAGCTGAAAATCATTATTTTTGTGCAAAATTCATCAATTCAGTAAAATAAATAAGAATATGGCAATTTTTGATTTGGACATGATCCAACAAGTTTATACTAAGCTTGAAAGCAAAGTGGCAGAAGCGCGTAAAGTGTTGAATAAGCCATTAACTCTTACAGAGAAGATATTATATACTCACCTTCATGGCGATTTGCCACAAGGGGAATATAGCAGAGGTAAGGATTATGTAGATTTCTTACCAGATAGAGTAGCGATGCAAGATGCTACCGCACAAATGGCCTTATTGCAGTTCATGCAAGCAGGTAAAAAGAAAGTAGCAGTACCTTCAACAGTACATTGTGATCACCTGATCCAAGCAAAAGAAGGAGCTGATGAGGATTTAGAAATCGCCTTAGATGTTAATAAGGAAGTTTACGACTTCTTATCTTCCGTATCTCAAAAATATGGTATTGGCTTTTGGAAGCCAGGTGCTGGTATTATTCACCAAGTAGTATTAGAAAACTACGCCTTCCCAGGTGGTATGATGATCGGTACAGATTCACATA
>JAHDDN010000144.1 GCA_020629335.1 Chitinophagales bacterium
ATTGAGCATGCTAAATAATAATATGAAAACAGAAACGAACGCCTTCATAAGAGTATTAATTTATTGACTAAATGATGTAAATTTAAGATAATAGGAGGCTTAATCCAAAAAAAGCCTTCTTAATTTCATAAGCTTAGACGATTGTAACTCTTTAATTTTGCAACAAAATTAAAGTAAATTACCATTGTGAAGCTAATCAAATAAGGCATTCTATTATAATAATAAATTTAATGTAGCAAATATCTCGCCAATTATTCATTATAAGGCAAAAAAAAGGGGACAAAGCCTGCAAGCTGTCCCCCTAATGTTGTATTTGAAGTGATTTTTTTATTTATCATCCGATAGCTTCTGGAAATGCTCAAAACCTTCAATATCAATTTCCATGCTTTCCGTGGCATCAGCAAAAGCCTTTAAATTAATATCGCCCTTGATATCAATAAGTACAAAGTCCTCCTCATCACCAGCGATCAACAATAACTCTCTAATGATCTCATCATCTACTTGATCTACTAAAAACTTCACATTATCCGTGCCTGATTCTATTGTCATCAATTCCTCAAAGCGATTACTGACCAGTGTTCTGTCTGCTGACTGGAAGTAATCTAAAGCCTTAGTCCCACCTTCACCTTCGTAAGCTAAAATTTTGATTCCTTGAAAGTTAGAAATAGCTTTTCTCATCTCTTTTATATCCTCATCATCAGCCATATTGGCCATTAATTTGAATAAACCGGGGCTTATTTTAATGCTCGTAAAGTTCTCATTCTGAGAATATTCACTAAAGTAAGTGTCTATTGCACTCTTTTCTTGGGCCATTAATCCTATACACAATGTCATGCCTAATACTAACAAAATAAACTGTTTCATGATTCTGATTTTTAGGTAATGATCTCTTTATAATCATTACAGTGATTTGATAGAAAATTTATGGAGTGGCCACTCTTGTAAATTTATCAGCAAAACGGATGAGAAGTTTGAAAAGTTACAGCTTGTACGAAAAAATTATAGACAAATCATAATATCTAGTAAAAACTTTATCATTTGTCTTAAATTTACTATCTTTGCACGCTGAATTATTATAATTATTTAAATTTTTGAAAATGGCAGTTCTTACTTCTGCAGAAAGGAAGCAGTACTACAGTGAATATGGAGGTTCTGAAACGAACACCGGTTCAATCAGAGCTCAGGTTGCGGTAATTACACATCGTATAAATCACATGTCTGATCATCTGAAAGTTAATAAAAAAGATCACGTTACAAGAAGATCTTTATTAAAATTAGTTGGTAGACGAAAAAGATTTTTACGTTATATCGCTAAGAAAGATATCGCTGAATACAGAAAATTAGTTGAGAAACTAGGTTTAAGAAAATAATCTAAATGCAAAATCAAGGAGTATGTTATTCCAACATGCTCCTTATTTTTTTAACAAATCATCAATCATGCTGAACGTAATTAGCAAAACTTTTGATATTGGGGATGGTAGAGAGGTTACCATTGAGACTGGGCATATTGCACGTCAAGCCCATGGAGCCGTAATTGTGAGAATGGGAAAGGCGGCCTTAATGGCTACTGTTGTTTCGGCCTACGAGCCAAAACCAGGTATGGGCTTTTTTCCTCTATTTGTAGATTATCAGGAGAAATTTGCTTCTGCGGGACGTATCCCTGGTGGTTTTCTTAAAAGAGAATCCCGACTTTCTACTTACGAGATACTAATCTGTCGTCTGGTAGATCGTGCATTGAGACCATTATTCCCTGATGGCTACCTCAACGAAACTCAAATAGCAATCACTTTAATCTCTTATGATGAGGATGTAATGCCTGATACTTTAGCCGCTTTAGCAGCATCAGCAGCATTAATCGTTTCAGATATTCCTTTTGATGGACCCATATCTGAGGTTAGAGTAGCCCGAATAGATGGCGAATTTTGCTTAAATCCTAAGGAGGAAGAGCTTGAAAATGCCGATCTTGATATCATGTTGGCCGCTACCGAAGATAATATCATGATGGTAGAGGGCGAAATGAAAGAGGTGGATGAAGAAGATTTAATTGAAGCAATTCAATTTGGTCATGAAGTCATCAAATTCCATTGCCAAATGCAAAAGGAATTAGAAGAATTGGTTGGTTCTCAAGAAAAAAGAGAGGTGGAAGCTCCTGCTGAGGATGAAGATCTCAAAAAAGCAGTAGAAGAGGCTGTTAGCGATAAAGTATACGAAGTGGCTAAAGGCGCACTCTCTAAAAAAGAAAGAAAAGAGGCTTTAGGTGCTATCAAAGAAGAACTTTTAGAGCCTTATAAAGCCCAGCTAGAAGCAGAAGAGATAGAAGAAGGAGTAATCGACCTAGTTAAAAAATACTTCTCAAAAACAGAAAAAGAGGTCATCCGTAACATGATGTTAAAGGATAGAACACGATTGGATGGTCGTGATCTTGATGAAGTTAGGGAATTGGCTATGACTGTCGATTTTGTTCCATCTCCACATGGTAGTGCAATATTCACCAGAGGAGAAACACAAGCTTTATCTACCGTAACATTAGGTACAAAAAAGGAAGAACAAATGATCGATAAAGCCAGTGGCTTAGAGTTCGATCAATTTATGTTACATTATAACTTCCCTGCTTTCTCTACTGGAGAAATCAAACCTAATCGTGGACCTTCAAGAAGAGAAATTGGACACGGTACTTTAGCTAAACGTTCTTTAGAAGGTATGTTGCCTTCACAAGATGACTGTCCTTACGTAATTAGAGTTGTTGCAGATATCTTAGAATCAAATGGTTCTTCTTCTATGGCAACAGTATGTTCGGGTTCTTTAGCCTTGTTTGATGCAGGTGTCAAAATGAAATCTGCCGTATCTGGTATCGCAATGGGATTAATTACCAATGAAGAAGGGGATTATGCTGTTCTTTCTGATATCTTAGGTGATGAGGATCACTTAGGAGATATGGACTTCAAAGTAACAGGCACCAAAAATGGTATCTGTGCTTGTCAAATGGATATCAAAATCGATGGACTTCCTTATGAAGTGCTAAAAGATGCCTTGGAGCAATCAAAAAGAGGTAGATTACATATCTTAGAGCAAATGCTTGAAGTAATGCCTGAGCCAAGAGAAGATTACAAATCTCACGCTCCAAGAATCGAAAAACTCTTTATTCCTAAAGAATTTATCGGTGCAATCATTGGCCCTGGTGGTAAGCATATCCAAGAACTTCAACGTAATACCGATACAATTATCATGATCGAAGAGGTAGACGAAAGAGGTGTGGTAACTATTTCTTCTAAAGACTTAACTGGTATCGAAGCAGCATCAGGACATATCAAAGCAATGACAATGACACCTGAGGTTAATGAAGTATACGATGCTATCGTTAAATCAATCATGCCTTATGGGGCTTTCGTTGAGTTCATGCCAGGCAAGGAAGGACTATTACACGTTTCTGAAATGGCTTGGGAAAGAGTCAACGAAGTTGAAGACCTATTCAAAGTAGGCGATTCTCTCCAAGTGAAATTATTAGATATCGATCAAAGATCTGGTAAATATCGTCTTTCAAGAAAAGTCCTACTGGAAAAACCTGAAGGATATGTAGAACGCGAAAGTCGAGGTGGAGACAGAAGAGGTGGCGGTGGCCATAGAGGAAATGGAAGAGATCGAGATCGTCGAGGTGGTAATGATAGAAGAAATCGTCGTGACTAAAAAAATAATAGCCTAACTTATATTATTATAATTAGCTTTTAAAAGAGGCTGTCTTTCATTGGACAGCCTCTTTTTTTTGCACATTTTTGTAAAAAAAAGACTCTTTTTTGAAAAATAAATTTGCTTTTTTATTGAAAAAAGTTTAAACGCAGGAAACTTTTAATTACTTTAGTTCGTTAGAAAGCTATAAAGGATAAATATGAGGCAACTAAAAATACAACACCAAATCACCAACAGAGAAAGTATCTCTCTTGAAAAATATCTAAACGATATTAGCAAGCTGGGACTACTCACTGCTGATGAAGAAGTAGAATTAGCTATTCGCATTAAACAAGGCGATCAATCTGCTCTTGAAAAATTAACAAAGTCTAACCTTAGATTCGTCGTCTCAGTGGCTAAGCAATACCAAAATCATGGCTTAACATTGAGCGATTTAATCAATGAAGGCAATATGGGATTGATCAAAGCAGCTAAGAAATTTGACGAAACCAAAGGATTCAAATTCATATCTTATGCTGTTTGGTGGATCAGACAATCCATCATGCAAGCAATTGTAGAACAATCCAGAATGGTCAGACTACCATTAAACAAAATTGATTCTTACCAAAAAATCAACAAAGTCTTGATCAAATTCTTACAAGAAAATCAAAGAGAGCCTTCCGCTTCTGAAATATCAGAAATGACTGGACTATCCGATAAAGATGTCAGAGAAATATTGAAAATCAATTCCAGACACGTTTCTGTAGATGCTCCAATCAAATCTGATGAGTCAGAAAGCCCTATGCTTGATCTTCTTAAAGATAATAATTCGTCTAATCCAGATGAACCACTTATCTCTGAATCCCTAAAAGACGATGTAGAAAAAGCACTCTCCTTCTTAAAGAAAAGAGAAGCTGATATACTAAAATCTTACTTTGGACTAGTAGAAAATGAAAGACCTCTTTCTTTAGAAGAAATTGGTATTAAATTCGACCTTACCAGAGAAAGAGTTCGACAAATTAAAGAAAGAGCTATCAGAAGATTGAGAAAATCTTCTAATAGTAAAGATTTAAAGAATTATTTAGGATAATATTCTTAAAATAACTTGCCTCCAACAAAAGAGGCTGTCTTATATCATTAAGACAGCCTCTTTTTTATTTTAAGCTCTATAAATAAACTAAGTATATCATTAATTTGTTCATAAAGAGTTGTACTTAGAACATCAATCTAAATTTAACAATGGCCGGATTCATTTTCACAAAATATATCGCCCAAAAGCAATTCAAAAATACCTTTGAAAAACTATTGGACCTCTTCTTGCAAATGCTCAACTATACCGCTGGAGATGTAAGTGAAGCGCTTAATTGGCTAACTCAATTAGACCAAAAGCACAATCTAACAACTCCAGAATATGGGATGGGAGACTTCATTGAAGACCTTAAAAAAAATGGATATATCACTGATAACCAAGAAGGTATGAGCGATTACAAATTGACTGCAAAGTCAGAACGCTCCATCCGTCAACGATCCTTAGAGGAAATTTTTGGTAAACTTAAGAAAAGCAAACGAGGGAATCACCGCACCAGCTTCACTGGAGATGGAGAAGAAGCTAACGAAAATCTAAGGGCTTTCCAATTTGGCGACTCCCTTGATCAAATAGCATTGACAGAATCTCTACGAAATGCCCAAGTCAATCACGGGATCAATAACTTCATGCTCACAGAAGATGATCTGGAAGTTAGAGAAAAGGACTTTAATACCCAAACCTCTACTGTCCTAATGATTGATATTTCTCACTCTATGATTCTTTATGGAGAAGATAGAATCACCCCTGCCAAGAAAGTAGCCATGGCTTTATCCGAGCTCATCACCACTAAATACCCAAAGGATACTTTAGATATACTAGTATTTGGCAATGATGCTTGGCAAATCGAGATCAAAGACCTCCCCTATCTTACCGTAGGGCCTTATCATACCAATACAGTCGCAGGACTGGAATTAGCAATGGACTTGCTCCGCAGAAAAAAAACGCCCAATAAACAAATCTTCATGATTACTGACGGCAAACCAAGCTGCCTCAAAATCAGAGGAAAATACTATCAAAATAGCTTCGGCTTAGACAAAAAAATTGTCAACCGAACACTCAACTTAGCGGCTCAATGCCGCAAACTCCGCATTCCTGTCACCACCTTTATGGTAGCTACAGATCCTTATTTGCAAAGGTTTGTAAGAGACTTTACAGAAACGAATAATGGAAAAGCTTACTTCACAGGTCTAGACGGACTCGGAGAGTATATTTTTGAAGATTACGAAAATAATCGTCGTAGAAGAATGCGATAAACCCAAACCAAACACTCACTGTTTTATGCCTATAGATATCAACAAGATCAAAACGCTAGCTCAGCTTAAAAAGAGCGATTATAAACCGCTAACAATCAAAGAGGAATTAAGAAAAAACCTCATCCAATCCATACAAAATAAAGAAAAAATATTTGATGGAATCATTGGATATGATGATACGGTTATACCTGATATTGAAAGAGCCATCTTATCTCAACATAATATCCTACTACTAGGACTTCGGGGACAAGCCAAAACACGGATCGCACGTATGATGGTCCAACTCCTCGATGAATACATTCCTATCGTAGAAGGCTCAGAGATCAATGATGATCCGCTACAACCACTTTCAAGATATGCCAGAGATATGATCGACGAAAAAGGTGATAAAACACCCATCACTTGGGTACATCGCTCTGATCGATATACAGAAAAGCTGGCCACACCTGATGTTTCTGTCGCCGATCTAATCGGAGATGTAGATCCTATCAAAGCAGCCACCTTGAAACTGCCTTATTCTGATGAAAGAGTGATTCACTTTGGATTAGTGCCTCGATCCCACCGTAGCATATTCGTAATCAATGAGTTACCTGATCTACAAGCCCGAATTCAAGTAGGCTTATTCAATATCCTCCAAGAGGGAGACATACAGATTAGAGGATTTAAATTGCGCCTCCCTATCGATCTGCAATTCGTCTTTACCGCCAATCCAGAGGATTACACCAACAGAGGGAGCATCGTTACCCCTCTGAAGGATAGAATCGAAAGTCAAATTTTAACGCACTACGCACCGACTATTGAGCTGTCAAGGGAAATTACAGAGCAAGAAGCCAAACTCAATAGCGAGCAAGAAGAATTGATCCAAATCAACGATATCACCAAGAATATGGTGGAGCAAATCGCTTTTGAAGCCAGAAAAAGTGAATTTGTAGACGCTAAAAGTGGAGTTTCTGCCCGTATGACCATCACCGCTATGGAAAATCTCGCCAGCACAGCAGAGCGCCGTATGCTCATCAATGGGGAGAAAAAAACCTATATCCGATTAAGCGATTTTTGGGGAGTCATTCCAGCCATCACAGGAAAAATTGAGCTGGTCTATGAAGGCGAACAAGAAGGGCCATTCTTAGTGGCACAAAATCTCATCGGTAAAGCCGTTCGCAATACCTTTACCAAGCTTTTCCCTGATCCAGAAATGCTCAAAAAAGCCAAAAAATCAAGTCCTTATCAAAGCATCATCGATTGGTTCGCCGACAATAATGGCCTCCAACTAATGAATGATATACCAGATCAGGAATACGCCGAAACCCTACATTCCATCCCAGGTTTATCAGATTGCGTAGGCATGTATCACCCAAGAGTCAATAAACAAGAGCACCTTTTCCTCATGGAATTTGTCCTCCACGGCCTGGCAGAATACTCCCTCGTCAGCAAGACACCCGTTCAATCAGGTTTCGAGTTCAGCGACCTATTCAACAGCATCTTCAGCGGCGATAGCAGCGGCTTCAAGTTCGAAGAGGACGACGAAGATGATAATTACTATTAGGATTTGATGAATTAGTTGATTGGTTTATTAGTATATTTGGGGCTTCCCCCTTTATAATTTTTTATCGGCCTGTAGGGGCGCACCTATGTGTGCGCCCTCCGATAAAAAATTATAAAGGGGTCGGGCTGTCCGCTCTCACTCAGCTATTCAGCAGCTACTCCACTAAGGCATACTTGTCTGCCCTGCGGGCCAGCCTGCGTCTGCCTAAGTTCCGTAAGCTACTTCATCACGCTGAGTACCGCTACCATCCCTAAGCCGAATCTAGCGATGAGTGCATAGCGATTAGCATATTTTTTTACTAATCCTTTAAACTAAGCCCCAAAGGAGCGTCATATAAAAAAGTATGAGTGCAGCCCATACTTACACCAGTACTCCAATACCAAAAATGAAAACCCTCGTCCAAATAATCACCCTCCTCCTACTGCTCCCCCTATACGGGCAAGCACAAACAGAGGTATATCTAAACCTATGCGACGAAAATAAGGACGGCTATGAAGTACAAATAAAAGTCAAAGGAATCACCTCCAAAAGAACCACTTACACCATGCCAGCGATCAACTATGGTGGCTACTCCTCAGAAACTCTCAAAAAACGCCTCAATAATTTTAAAGCATATGACAAAGCTGGCAAAAAATTGCCCTTCGACTTTATCAATAATGAAGCTATTGAGATATTAAGAGCGGATGAATTAGACTATATCACCTATAAAGTAGAGGATATCTTTAAAGGACAAGAAGCACTCATACTCAATCACTACCAATATGTGGGCTATTTTGAAAAGCAAGACGAGGCCGCTTATCAAGTACGCATCTGTAGGCCAGAAACAAGCTTATATGCCGCTACCAGCTTAGACAAAAGCAGTTCAGACGAAACAATAGATGCCTTCGAAGCTCATAATTACTACGAGTTGTTTGATACCCCTATTATGTACTCACAAGCAGATACGGCTTCTTTTATGGTGGAGGGGATTCAAATGCAAGTGGCGGTTCATGCGCCAGAACAAAAAGTGACGGCTGAAGAATTGAGTCCTTTGATTCAATCCTTAGTCGAGAATATACATGCACATACAAGTGTACGACCTGAAAAATTTCATTTCATCTTCTACTTTGAAGAGGGAAATGATTATGAAAAGTATAATCCTGCTCAATTCAAAGGGCAAATGCATGCTCAATCCACCTTTTTTATCTTACCGCTGATCCAAAATAGAACAAGACTACATCAGCTTATAAGGGAAATTGCCACACACGAATATCTGCATTTATTGACTCCTTTTCATTTGCGCAGCCATAATATGCGGCACCTCAATTTTGCAAAGTCCAGCATGTCTAAGCACCTATGGTTATATGAAGGTGCCGTAGAATACTTTAGCCAGTGGTTATTAATGCGAGGTCAATTTATGTCAGAACAACAGTTTTGGGAAGATATGCAATCTAAACTCATCATGGCAGAGCGCTTTCCCAATATGTCGCTAAGTAAAAGCAGCGAAAATATATTCGAGAAAAAACATCAACGCAACTTAGCTAACTTCTATAATAGAGGGGCTTTAATTGCTATGATGATGGATATGCTCATCTTAGAAAAAACGAATGGAGAAATGAGCTTAATGAAAGCCATAGATTCCTTAGCTCAGAAATATGGGCCTGATGAGCCATTTTATGATGGAGATTTGATGACCGAATTAGCTGAGTTAACACATAGTGATGTTCACCTCCTCTATAAGGACTTCATAGAAGGGAAAAAAGAATTGCCTTTGAGTGGCTTTGTCAATACCGTCGGTTATTCTTATGAAGAAGAATATAATGCTACCCAATGCACCTTCGGCAATTTTCAATTGCGCAGTAGTAAAGGTAATGACTTGGTGTACTTCTATGCTGTCAAGCCCAATGAATTGGGCATCCTCAATGGCGACTACCTTAAAAAATTCAATGGCCAAGAAGTTAATGCTGCTAATATCGAAATTATCAAGAGCTTAATCAGCCATCCGCCTATGCGGAAAAATAGTCGATTAGAAATTATTAGAGCAGGAAAAGAGATGATACTTGAAGGGAAGCCCGAATGTTCTTATATTTATCAGGAAAAGGTATTTGTTCCTCTCCCTAAGCTAAGTGAGAAACAAGAATTATTGCACAATTTATGGCACTCCATTCCAAAAGAATAAAATATGGGTATTCGCTCTTTTTTTGCCAAACCATTGGCCCGATATATTTTCCAAAAAACGCAAGCAGACTCCAAGCAAGCGGTAAAAGTCCAAAAAGATATTTTTCAAAGCTTAATCCGAAAAGCCCAAAATACTCTTTTTGGGAAGGATCATGATTTTGTGTCAATCAAAAATCACCAGGATTATATAAAGCGGGTTCCTATACGCAATTATGAGGCTTTGCGCCCTTATGTAGAAAGAGTAAAGTTAGGAGAAAGCAATATTCTCTGGCCTAATCAGACAATTTATTTTGCTAAAACTTCGGGGACTACATCTGGTGCTAAGTATATTCCTATCACTAAAGATTCTATTCCTAACCACATTAATAGTGCAAGAAACGCTTTATTGCTTTATATGCATCACTCTAAGAATTACGACTTTATAGATCGTAAGCTCATCTTTTTGTCGGGGAGTCCCGTCTTGGATGAGATTGGAGGAATTCCGAGTGGTCGGCTTTCGGGTATAGTAAATCATCATATCCCCAATTATTTACGGACAAATCAATTGCCAAAGTATGCTACCAACTGTATAGAGGATTGGGAGACGAAAGTAGGAGAAATTGTCAAAGAGACGATCACACAAGATATGGGCCTCATTAGTGGTATTCCTCCTTGGATGCAGATGTACTTTGATCAGTTAACAGAGCAAAGTGGAAAGCGAGTAGGCGAACTTTTCCCCAATTTGAGTTTGATCATTCATGGTGGGGTGAATTTTAAGCCTTATCGACAAAAATTGAGTGAATCTTTGGGGCGAGCTATTGATATGATAGAGACATTTCCCGCCTCGGAGGGCTTTTTTGCTTTTCAGGAATCACCGCATCATGAGGGATTATTGTTAAATATTAATTCGGGGATATTCTTTGAGTTTGTGCCTGCTTTGGAAATTTTTAATCCTGATCCACCTCGTTTGAGTTTGGCGGAGGTAGAATTAGGGGTCAATTATGCCCTTATTATTAACAATAATGCAGGGCTTTGGGCGTATGATATTGGAGATACGGTGCAGTTTGTGAGTAAAGATCCTTATCGAGTGGTGGTGAGTGGTAGAACTAAGCATTTTATCTCTGCCTTTGGGGAACATGTGATTGGGCAGGAAGTAGAGCAATCGCTGCTGAAGGTAGCAGAAGCTAATCGAGTAGCAGTGAGGGAGTTTACGGTTGCTCCTATGATTGGGCCTGACAATGGGCAATCTTATCATGAGTGGCTGATTGAGTTTGAGGAGATACCAGCAGATTTAGAGGCCTTCGCCTTGAAAATTGATGCCGAATTGCAGCAACGCAATAGTTATTATGCGGATTTAATCCAAGGAAAAATTTTGCGGCCATTGGTCATTACTCCCTTGCAAAAACAGGCGTTTCAGCGCTATATGAAGTCGATTGGGCGCTTGGGTGGGCAAAATAAAGTACCAAGATTGTCAAATGATAGAAAAATTGCGAACGAGTTGTGTAAATTTGCGGTTTAATAAGAGGCGCTTTGCGCTAGCGATGAGCGATGAGCGATGAGCGATGAGCGATGAGCGATGAGCGATGAGCATTTTTAGTGCTTATTGTAAATATTTTTAGTATTTAG
>JAHDDN010000145.1 GCA_020629335.1 Chitinophagales bacterium
GCTTAGGTATGCGATGGCTGGCTTTAGCAGACAAGCAGACCTTAGCGCAGTAGGAGGTGAACAGCCACATGAGAGCGGACAGCCCGACCTGAATTATTTTTGCCATCCTTGGGCCGACACATGTGTACAGTCCCTACCTATCGATGGCAAAAATAATTCAGGGAAGCCCCTTATAATGATTAATGCGTAATGTTTAATGAACAAAAAATGAAATACAAATTTACGTAGGTACGCACCCAATATTATAGAAATAAGCCCAATTGTAACGATCAACTGAAGTCGATCGTAGTAATCAAACCCCAAAACAAATGAACAACCCAACATTAAGCCCTTATTACAGCCAAATAGAACTCGTCTTACTATCAGAGGAAGGCGACGACAATCGAAATATCTTTCGAAAGCTATCCAATACCCTTATTTTAGCTTGTAAAACCATCGTGGAGGAGGAAGCAGAGATATTTGCCACCCATCATGCCAGACTATCCTTTATCTATGAACAGCGATTGCTGCCAAAAGAAATCTATCAAGAACTGGTCGGCATTGGATATATACGCAAAAGTCTCCTAAAAGGCAGTAAGATGGAAATCACAGAAGACATCATTCAATCCAGTCTAAAAGCCATTGTGCAATTAATCGCCTTTATAGATGGGGAGGAAATTCCAGACAATATTAAATCGCTCCTTAAAAGAGGAAACGAAAGCGAATTAAAATTAACAGACTTTGTCAAAGAAGATCAGGATGCGGTAGAATTCCTAAGAGGCATCGTGATGAGTGTGAGTGGAATCAAGACCAGCGAGAATGGGATTAAATATTGCTATGTCAACTGTATCAATGAAGCCGATGGACAATACATAGAAGTGGCCCTCAGCGATATGGCTTATAATATTAATGGCGAACTCAAGATGGCCCCACATATGGGCGGGCAAATCAGCAGAATCGCTATGCTGGCCTGGAAATTTGCGAATATCCATTTCTTTAATCTACGGAAGATTGAAAATGGCGATCAAGTCTATTATGCCTCCACTGGTGAAACGATGGTGGTCTTAGAACCTGATTACTTAGTAGACGTAACGAGTATTGCCAGCTGCTTCCAATGGGATAATAATCGGAAGATGCCTGTGGCTAATCCCTTTTTGTATTTGCTGAATCAATTTATGCCAGGGCCATCTGGTACCGCTATCCTAAAGGGTAAGTTAGTCAATGATTTCTTAGATGAGCTATTAGTCAATCCAGACGTGAACCGAAATGAAATCTTTTGGGATTGCCTGATGCAAAATTCATTAACCGCCGTAAGAATCGGACAAGAAGAAATGGCAGAGCTTCGAGAAAGTGTGATCAATGATCATGTCCCTAACCTAGTAGGCGTAAGAGCACTCTACAAAAACAAAAGCCTCAATATAGAGCCGACCTTTATCTCCGATAAATACGGTATGCAAGGACGTTTAGACGTATTGGTTGAAGACCTGAATAATGTCAATAGTAAAGATGTATTCGAGCTAAAGAGTGGAAAGCCTCCTAAATATGGCGCATGGGAAGGACACAAAATGCAGGTGATCTGCTATAATATGCTATTGAAATCTGTCTTCTCTGAATTGAGAGAAGGAAGTAGCTCCATCTTTTATTCCCTGCTGAGTAGCTCCGATAGAAATAGAAAAGTAGATTCCAATATCAAACTCGAACAGAATGTCATCATGCTGCGGAATAAATTGGTGTACATCATCCACCAATTAAGCTTAGGAGACTTTAGAATGCTGGATCGACTCAAGATGTCCAGCTTTGGTTATCGACCTTCTTATACGGATGAAGACCTCAGAGATTTTGAAAATACCTACAATAAAGCGCAGCCAATAGAAATCAAATATTTCCAAGCTTACTTGGCTTTTATCTATAGAGAGCAGCGCTCCGCCAAAGTAGGCGATGGAGCTAATCGACAAGACAAAAATGATGGCTTTGCGTCTTTATGGCGGCTTGGGCTCAATGATAAAGTAGATAGCTTCCAAATCCTCCACAATTTGTCATTTGATAGGGCAGAAGGGGATAGTGATCTACTTTGCTTTGAAAGAAATAATAAAGAAATTACCAACTTCAGAAAAGGAGATATTGTAGTGCTTTATCCGCAAGATGATGACGGGCTACATCCTCTCAATTATCAGATATACAAAGGAAGTATTGATTACTTGGATGAGGAGGTTCTCAAAGTACAATTGCGTAATAAGCAAGTCTCCGTAGAGGCATTCAGCAGAATGCGTCATTGGGTCGCCGAAAAAGACTTTATGGAGTCCAGTTTTAATGTGTTGACCAAATCACTTTATTCTTTCCTTAAAGCGCCTTCTTACAAAAAGGATTTAATCTTGGGCTTAATTAAGCCACAGAGCATCAAGCTGCCTGAAATTGATTTTCCTTATTTGACATATGTTCAAAAAGAATTGGTCCAAAAAGCCTTAGAGGCTGAAGACTACTTCTTATTACAAGGCCCTCCTGGAACTGGTAAGACTTCTGCTATGCTGATGTCTGTAGTGAAATATGTCATGGACACCAGCCAACAAACTATTACCATTTTAGCTTTTACCAATAAAGCGGTAGATGAAATTGCTCACAAGCTTTATTTAGGAGAGTTGGATTATATCAGATTGGGTGGTTCTAATAAAGAAGATCCAAATATTCTTAGGAACCAAATCAAGGAAAAAAACTTGGATCAAATCACGGAGATGCTCAAGACGAATCGCATCTTCATCTCTACGGTTTCTTCCTTCTTAAGCAGACAGAATGAATTGGCAGATATCATCAATTTTGATTTACTCATCATTGATGAAGCTTCTCAACTACTAGAACCACACTTGGTAGGCGTCTTACCCAACTTCCGCAAGTTTATCATGATAGGCGACCAAAATCAATTGCCTGCGGTCTGTACGCAGAAGTCTAATACCTGCACTGTGGAGGACGAAGAACTACACGAATTAGGTATCTGTGATTTAAGACAATCATTGTTTGAAAGATTGTTCCACCGATGCGAAAATAATGAGTGGACACACGCCTATGGAACATTGACCAATCACTTCCGTATGCATGAGGAAATTGCGGCTTTGGTCAATCCATTTTACTACAATCTTTTAGAAGCTTATACGGAACGTCAAAAAATACGCTTAGAGATAGATGATGTGATGGATAATAGCGATTATGCCCAACTCCTAAAAAATAGAGTAGTATTCATTCCTTCTGATAAAAGCATTGAATCCAAATCTAATACCCAAGAAGCAAAAAGAGTTTGTGAATTACTACACTATATTCGAAAAGTAAAAGGAAAAGCTTTTAGCGAAAAGACGGTTGGCGTAATTACACCTTGGAGAGCACAAATCAACAAAATCAATAGCCTGATTGATGATAAGGAGCTATCCGAAAAGGTGATGATTGATACAGTAGAGCGTTATCAAGGAGGGGAAAAGGATATTATTATCCTCTCTTTGGCAGTCTATCACAAAAGCCAATTAAAAAGTTTAGAATCTCTTTCAGCGGATGGCCAAGTGGATCGAAAGCTCAATGTGGCCATCTCCAGAGCAAGAGAGCAAATCATCATTTTGGGATATGAAAATGCCATCACAGAAAGCATACACTATAACAAACTACTAAAACACATAAAAAAAGTCGGCTATTTTGCAAATAATTTAGTGATAAATGAGTAACTATTCTCAAAAAAGGTCGTATCAATAAGTACAGGCATGCATTCCGCACTGAGCCAAAAAGCATTAAGCTTAAGTGTGGCGTATATGTAATGAACACTAACTAATTTTTTTAGCCATGACAAAGAAAGATGTAATTGCTATGTTGATCTTTCTCTTTTTAGGTGTATTTGTTTGTATTGATAGTAAGGCACCAACAATAGAATCAGAAAGCAGCGTCAAGACTCCACTAGTAGAAACGCCCGAAGAAGGCTTGGATGAAGAGGTATTTGAAGAAGAAATTTTCTTAGCAACACAACAAGAATTAGACGTAGCGGTTTAATCCGCTACTTCTTGATTCATCATTACCAAATAATATTCATTGAAGGAATCAAAACCTTCCTGGGTAAGGTGTGGCACTACATAACTATACAATAGATCGGAATAGTAAAGAATCTTATCTTCTTCTTTTCCATCATAGAAAAACTCTGCGTCCGCAATAGATGAATTCAATATAATCAACATATTGTGAATCACCTTATCATAAAAGCCCTCAATTCGCTCTTCCTTTAACAATCCACGACTCATCATACTATCAGTAAGCTGTCGTAATAACTTCTTACGATTATTATTTTGCATTTGAGCATCTCGCTTCATAGAATCCATTCGTCTATTCACCTTTGCAAAACCCAAAAACAAAAACTTATACTTAAAATAAACCTTCAGTACCACCTGCAAATTAATCATCAATCCTCCAAAATCATCCAATTTATGTAGCATGACCTTAAAAGTCTCTGCCAACTCTTGCTGCATCTGCCTATATAAGGCCGAAATAATATCGTCTTTCTTGGGAAAATGATAAGTCAAATTACCATAACTAATCCCCAGATGATCACTAATATTTCTACTGGAAATTTCACTCACTCCATTATTATTAAACAGCTCCAAAGCCGCCTCTAAAATCTTGTCTCTTGTTTTCATTTTACTGCTTTAATTGATAAGTCTCTATTGGACTTATGATCTGAGCCATTATGAACTCATTTAAAGTTTTATGCCATTAATTGTTCAAAAAAACGCAAACCATCCTCATATCCAATCTCAATATTGGCATTAATCCGCTCACGACTAAAATCAAACACCCCACCCAAAGGTTCACTGGGTCGAATTGCATGAATTTGTGTACCAACAGGCAATTTATATTTTCCCTTCAAAAACAAAGTTGAAGTTATACCTGTTAAATCCACTGTTATAATAATATCAGGACGTGTTTCTAATAATAAAGACACTGGCAAATTATCATGTATGCCACCATCTGAATAAAATTTATCCCCAATCTGATGAGGCTTAAAAAACGGAAAAGATGCACTCGCAATCACAAACTCAGCCAACTGACCCTTCGGAATATCCTCTTTATAAATAGTATAACCCTTTCTCTCCGTTACACTATAAACCGAAAATCCAAAGTCAACAGGAGATTCTCGTATCCTATCTTCATCCAAATTATCCCGAATCACATCCTTAAAAGGCGTCGTATCTAAACCCCGATTCGCCAATATCTTGCGCCCCAAAGATATAGATTTTCTAACACCTTTCTTATTTTCGTCCTCCATCTGGGCATGATGCGAAAAAAAAGTCTTCTTTTCCAACATCCCCCAAAGCCTAATCAATAAGCCATAATCCTGCTGAGCAATCGCCGCTCCATTAATAGAGCCAACAGACGCACCAGTCACCGCATGAATCGGTATCCCTAATTCACGCATTGCCCGCCAAATACCTACCTGATAAGCACCCTTAAGCCCTCCTCCAGATAAACAAATTCCAATCTTCTGTTTCATTTTCCTTAATTTATGAACCCATTTAAAGTTTTATGTCTGATTATCCATACTAATACAATACACAAATTTCATTCATAGTTCATCTTTCATAATTCTAATATGGGGCTTCCCCCTTTTTAATTTTTTATTCGACCGTAGGGGCGCTACCAATGTGTGCGCCCTCAAATAAAAAATTAAAAAGGGGTCGGGCTGTCCGTTCTTATGCGGCTATTCAGCAGCAAGTTTGCTAAGTGCTGCTTGTCTGCCCTTCGGGCCAGCCGTCGCATCACTAAGCGCACTAAGCTGCTTCATCACGCCACATACCACTACCATCCCTAAGCCAAAAACAAGGATGAACGATGAAAAAGTCAGATCGTCAGCATAGATTATACCCCGCTGGCGGGGTCAATCCGCAGGATTGGGGGTGGATAATCCCCAATTACTTCTATGGCGCAAGTCTTTTTGACTTGTGCCGTTCGAAGGACACTATTCCTGACATAGCTTTTTTGATTGATGCCCAGAATTTCGGTAAGTCTTTTTGACTTACACGACCGATTAATTTGCCATAGGCAAGTAAAAATCAATGCAAGACTCAGCAGGCACAAGTGAAAAACACTTGCGCTATAAGATTTGGAACTACTTTACAGGATTTTTCAAAAATATGAATTCCCCTTTCATTTGTTAGTGGTTCAGTTTATAAGTTTCTGACTTTAAGTTGTAGGATTTTTGCGATTATACAAGGCATTTTTGAGGCCCATAGCAGGGCTACGAAACGAAAAAATAACGAAGTAGAATCGTAAAAAGACAAAACTTGGGCTGTCAAGAACTAATAAATTGAACCATTAGGCACTCAATTGATTTTGAAATCAACCTTTCTAATTATTATGCATTAAAAACGCTAGTTTTTTCAAAAAATTAGGCATTTATGCCTAAAAATACGTAATTTTAGGCCAATAAGCCTAATTTTGCAAACTATTCAGCAAGAAATGGCGTTTCAATACCAGAAATAATTTTTTTAACGGAGCATAAAAGCTCTTACAAACAACTCTACATACAAATGGAAGATATTTTAAAACAACCCACCACTGTTAAAGGGGGCGCATTTTTGTTAACAGAATCAAAAGCCCAAGATACCTTTATTCCAGAAGAATTTACAGAAGAGCAGTTAATGGTTAAGCAAGCTGCTAAAGACTTTGTCAATCAAGAAATTGAGCCTCGATTAGAAGAATTAGATGCACAGTCCGATTATACCATGATGCCTAAGCTATTAAAGCAAACTGCTGAATTAGGTTTCTTAGGGATTGGAGTGCCAGAAGCTTATGGTGGTTATCCTGCTCCATTTGTTGATAGCCTTATACTAAATGAAGAAATGGCTAAAGCAGCTTCCTTCTCATTAACCATCGGAGTACAAACAAGTATTGGTATTGCACCTATCTTATTATACGGTAATGATGAGCAAAGAGCTAAATACTTACCAAAATTAGTAACAGCCGAATGGAAAACTTGTTATTGCTTAACTGAACCGAGCTCTGGTTCTGATGCAAATTCAGCCAAAACAAAAGCCGTGCTTACTGAAGATGGGAAGCACTATATTGTCAATGGACAAAAGATGTGGATCACGAATGCAGGTTGGTCTAATATCTTCATCGTATTCGCTAAAATTGATGACGACAAAAACTTATCAGCCTTTATTATAGAGGAAGAATTTGGCGGTGTTACAAGAGGAGCAGAAGAAAAGAAAATGGGAATTAAAGGATCTTCTACACGTCAAGTATTCTTCAATAATGTAAAAGTACCAGTAGAAAACCTATTGGGAGAACGTGGCGGCGGATTCAAAATCGCTGTAAATGTATTAAATACAGGTAGAATCAAATTAGGAGTTGCTGCTATTGGTACCAACAAAAAAGCCATGAAGCATGCTATCCAATACGCACAAGAAAGAATCCAGTTTGGCCAGTCGATTTCAAACTATGGGGCGATCAAGCACAAATTAGCTGAAATGGCAGCCAGAACATTCGCTATAGAATCAGCTGGCTATCGTACAGGTAATTATATCGATCAAAAGTATGACGAATTAATTGCTGAAGGTGCGGAAGATCACGTTGCTAAATCAAAATCAGTAGAAGAATACTCTATTGAGTGTGCGATCTTAAAAGTATATGGATCAGAATCACAACATTATTGTGCAGATGAGGGCGTTCAAATATACGGTGGTATGGGCTTCTCAGCCGAAGCACCGATGGATCGTATGTATAGAGACGCAAGAATCACTCGTATTTTTGAAGGCACCAACGAAATCAACCGTATGTTGATCGTGGATATGTTGATCAGAAAGGCAATGAAAGGTCAGTTAGATTTCTTCTCATCTGTAAAAGAGATCATGAAGGAATTAACAGCTCTACCATCATTAGATAGTAGCGATGCCCCTCTTTGGAAAGAGAAAAAGACTTTAGCGAATATGAAAAAAGCAGCCATCTTATTAGCAGGTGCTGCAGCTGAAAAATTCGGATCTAAAATCAAAGATGAGCAAGAAATCCTGATGAACGTAGCCGATATGATCATCCAAATTTACTTGTATGAATCAGCTTTGCTAAGAGTTGAAAAAAGAATGTCAACGACAGGAGAAGAAGCGAACGCCATTCATTTAGATATGATTCGTATCTTACAGCATGAAGCAACAGATGTAGTAGCAAAAGCTGGAAGAGAATGTATCTACGCAATGGAAGAAGGAGCAGATAAAGAAAGAATGATGCTTTTAGCTGTAAAACGCTACACTAAAGTCCTACCATTCAATCTAAAAAGTGCTCGCCGCCGAGTAGCAGAAACAGTTACAGAAGCAGGCGGATATTGCTTCTAAAATAATTGTCCCCTTAAATAAACATAATTCTTTAGCAATGGCATATTTTAGATAATATGCCATTGCTTTTTTTATAAAACTCAGCATAAATACTTGCTGAATTTTGCGCAAGGGATAGAAGCGGTATATGGCGTACATGGAGCAACTTACGAAACTTAGTGATGCGCAGGCTCCTAAGAGACAAGCAGCACTTAGTGTAGTAGATGCTACATAGCCATATAAGAGCGGATAGCCCGACCCATTTTTTGCCATCATTGGGCCGACACATAGGTACGGCCCCTACAAATGATGGCAAAAAATGGGATGCGCCCAAACCATCCAAACATGAAATTTTATACTAAAGAACAAACGGATACACTTCACGAACAAACATTTGCCTATAATATTGTATCAGAAAAAGATCATGTGCTTACTATTAGACTTAATCGTCCAGAAAAGCGAAATGCGCTCAAACCACAGATGGTTAATGAGATGGTATATGCTTTAGCTTATGCGCATCATAATAATGATATTTGGGCAGTTGTCATAGAAGGAGAAGGGAAGGTTTTTTGTGCAGGAGCTGATTTGAAATCATTCATGAATCCGACGGATGATTCTGATTCGACGATACCGCAACCGCAAGTTGATATAACGATAGGGGATGCCTTTAAGACATTATACAAACCATGTATTGCTAAAGTAGACGCTCCCGTTTATGCTGGAGGTTTTTTGATATTGGGAGGTTGTACACATGTATTAGCAAGTGAAAAAGCGACCTTTGGATTGCCAGAGGTAAAAAGAGGATTATGGCCCATGCAAGTTATGGCGAGTTTATGTGAAGTAATGCCAAACAGAAAGGCATTGGATATGTGTATCAGAGGAAAATCATTAGATGTAAAAGAGGCTTATGAATCTGGCATCGTAACAGAAATATCTGATGATGTAGACGCAAGCGTTGATTCATTAATACATGATATCAAACAGAATTCGCCCGCCGCCATCAGATTGGGCCTGAAAGCCTATGACGAAATGAAAACAAAATCCTCTGATGAGCAACATCAATACCTCCGCATGATGCTCATGAATGTATTACAAACAAAAGACGCCAGAGAAGGAATCGCCGCCTTCAAAGAAAAACGCCAACCCAATTGGACTGGCGAATAATCAATACCTATTCATCCTCCAAAGAAAAGAAAATAGGCAAATTAAATCTAAAAGGTCTAATTTCTCCTTCTATAGTACCTGGCGTCCAGCTTGGCATTGCCTTAACAATTCTCAATGCCTCTGCGCCACAACCTTCTCCTATATCCTCAGCGATAGAGTGCGCTTTTAATTTTCCATCCTTACCCACAATGAAAGAGACTGTAACATAGCCCTCCACTTTTTTATCGATAGCGGATTGCGGATATTTTAGATTGCCATCAATGAATTTGAGTAAAGCTTCTTGGCCACCAGGGAAGGTAGGTTGAATAATGCCATCTGTATCAGAGATTTCTGCTTGGGCGTGGCTTACAAAAGGTAAGCATAATAATAGGCTAATAAGTATTAAGTATAGGTATCTCATAATAGACTGTATTTGATTTATTCTATTGCCTTTTGGCATCTAATTTAGACTATTTTTAGCACAATAAGTTTATTAATTCGTAATTTTGCCGCAGAAACCCCCACCAAATAAATAACAAAAGACTGATAATGAGTTACTTAGTTAATAAATTAAGAGGGAATAATGTTTCTATTATTCCTGTTTTGGGCTTTGTTTTTGCATTTTTATGCCTAACATTGCTCCCTACAAGCACTTTGCAAGCACAAAATCCAGACTATGGAGACTTAGAAATTCAAAATGATTCTAAGCGAGTTTTGACGGTCAAGGTGATGCATAAAAATGGCAATGGTCGCCACAGCCTTTTCCAAATCAAACCGGGTACTATGGAGAAGGCTACCTTCACGGATACTTTAGAGTATTACCTTAAAGTTAAAGCGGAATTAGAAGGACAAAAAACCATGTATTGGAAAGATGGCGATTACCAACCTTATGACGGATCAAAAGGTTTTATAATCACCACTATACAATTTGATATAGATGAAGGTAGCCAATCAGAAGCGCCAGGAGCATCTATATCCGAAGATGAATTTGAAAGAGACGATCTATAAATTAAGCATCATGACCAAGTTTATTACAAGCCTTTTATTACTATTAATCTGTCTATCTATGAGCGCTCAATCTGATTGGGAAGAAGCTTGGAAAAAAGTGGAAAGCCCAACCAAATCTCATCTTCGAGGACTTGCAGTTGTTGCTGGCCCTTCCGATGATAGCGAAGATATAGTTTGGGCAAGCGGTACAAAGGGAACGGTGATTCGTTCTGCTGATTTAGGTAAGACTTGGCAGGCGTTCCAAATTAAAGGAGCGGAAGAATTGGATTTTAGAAGTATTTATGCAATGAATGGCAATACCGCTTTTGTATTAAGTGCAGGCGATGTCGCCAAACTCTATCAAACGACGGATGCTGGTTTGACGTGGAAATTAGTTTACCACAATGAAGAAAAAGGTGTTTTCTTTGATGGCATTCATTTTACGGATAGCCTTAGAGGCATGGCTTATAGTGATCCAGTCAATAATCAATTTTTAGTGATTAAAACATTAGATGGAGGAAATACTTGGACGCCTATTGATGGCAGTGCAATGCCTGCTCCCATAGAAACAGAAGCTGGTTTTGCTGCTAGTGGAACAGGTATCGTAATGCGTGGCGAAAAGGTTTGGATTGCTACGGGTAATGGCCCAAAATCAAGAGTCTTATATTCCCCAGATTTTGGAGCAACTTGGTCTGCTCATGAAACACCTATGCGTACAGGAGAAGGCATGGGGATTTTCTCTATGACATTTTTGGATGATGAAAGAGGGATAGTCGTTGGTGGTAGTTATGTGGA